>PMCG01000128.1:5717-7642 GCA_003155335.1 Acidobacteriota bacterium | reverse complement strand
TGACTGGAACCAGGCGGTAATGGAGCTGGGCGCCACGGTCTGCACGCCGACCGACCCAGCGTGTTCTGCGTGCCCCATCGCCTCGGCCTGCGAGGCTCGACGCCTCGGGCTGCAAGCAGAGCTGCCCGAGGGCACGGCGCGGCGCAAGCCCGTTCCCGTCACTGTGGCCGCTGCGCTCATCCAGTCCGGCAACCGCGTGCTCGTCGTGCGGCGGCCGGACGGCGCGGTGCTTGGCCGGCTGTGGGAGATCCCACAAACGGCGCTCGACGCCGAGGGAACGCAAGATCTCCCACGTGTGCTGGCCGAGAGCCACGGCCTCGCCATCGTCGCCGGCCCGCTCCTGGCAGTCGTGCGCCACGCGATCACGTTCCGACGCATCCGTGTCGAGGTCTACGCTGCGGACCTGGCCGGCCCCTTGCCGCTGGACGCGGAGCGTGTTCGCTGGGTGACGTCCGCCGAGATCGCCGCTCTCCCCATATCCTCGATGACGCACAAGATCCTCGGAGCGTCGCGCCGGCGACAGCTTCCGCTGGCGCTGCCCTAGAACATCTGGCAGCCGCTCTCGGAGCAGACTCGGCACCGAGCATGGTCCCGGCTGGAGTTGTCAGTTCGCGTGCGCTCTTCTAGACTGACGTCGCGGAGCGCATGACCATGAAACGCCAAACGCGACCGGTCCTATTCGTCCTTCTGGTGGCCGCCGGGGTGGGGCTTGTCTTCGCCTGGCCGCGGATCAACGACGTTGAGACCGGCAAGACCGCCGCATATCCCGACCTGAAGCCACGAACATACGACGTCGCGCCTGACCGCATCTATGCCCTCGTGCGCGAGATCGCCGCTACCTCCCCCGGCTGGAAACTCTCCGCGCACGGCTTTGGGCCGGGCAGTTGGTCAGTCCAGACCGTCCGCGCCCCAAGACCGCTGCCGCTGACGTACGACGTCCACGTCAAGATCACGCGCCACGGCTCGCAGTCCGTGGTCTCCGTTCGTTCGACGTCGCGCTGGGGCAAGTGGGATTTCGGCCAGAACGCTCGCAACATCCGAGAGCTGTTCGGTCTGCTCGACGAGAAGCTGCGAGGCTAGTCTCGCCTTCCCTGTCGGCGACCGGTGTACGTGTGGCGGCGAAGGTGTAAACTCACGTCATGTCCTGTATCTTCTGCGAGGTCATCGCAGGCCGCGTGCCTGCCCAGAAGGTGCATGAGGACGATGCCTGCCTGGCATTCCACGACCTACACCCGCAAGCGCCGGTCCATGTCCTCGTGGTCCCCAAACGACACGTCACGAGCCTGCTCGACGTCAGCGCTGACGATGACGCCCTGCTCGGCTCCCTCGTGCGCGTGGCACGAGATCTGGCGCGCCGCCTCGGCCTGGGGGAACGCGGCTTTCGCTTGGTCTTCAACTGCGGCGCCGAGGCTGGCTACAGCGTCTTTCACATTCACCTCCATCTGCTCGGAGGCCGTCCGCTGGGCTGGCCGCCGGGCTAAGCCCCTATCGGTGAGGAGACCGTGCCCCAAGAGAGAGTGGTGCTACCCGACCCGAGCGAGATCGCTGGCCGCTACGAGGTCGTCCGCAAACTAGGTGCCGGTGCGTTTGGGACCGTCTACAAGGCCAAGGACCGCTTGCTCGGCCGCATGGTGGCGATCAAGACCATCCGCCTCGACGGGCTGGCCGCGTCCGGCGCCGGACTGGACGAGTTGCTGGCGCGTTTCAAGCGCGAGGCGCAGGTCTCGGCCCAGCTCAAGCACCCCAACATCGTCACGATCTACGANNCTGGACTATGCCCATGCGCACAACGTCGTGCACCGCGACATCAAGCCTGCCAACGTGATGATCGAGGCTGGCGACCGCGTCAAGGTCACCGACTTCGGCATCGCCAGGGCCATCGAATCGGGCGAGCACCTGACCGTGACGGGCAGTCTCTTGGGCAC
>PMCG01000128.1:3990-5707 GCA_003155335.1 Acidobacteriota bacterium | reverse complement strand
CTGATCTTCAAGATCATCACCGAAGAGCCGCAGCCCATCAACGAGATCGATCCGACGATCCCTGAGCCGGTCACGCGCGTCATCGCGCGCGCCCTATCCAAGGCGCCTGAGACTCGCTACCAGACCGGCCACGAGTTAGCCGCCGCGCTCTTGGCGTTCGCCTCGCCCGGAGCCATACCGACGTTGCGGCAGGTCGAGGTCCCAACCGTGGCCGCTCCGACTGCGCACGCCCCTGCAACGGTGGTGCAGACCGCGGTTGCCCGTCCGCCAGCGCCGACTCGCGTGGCAGCTCCATCGGTCGCAGTGCAGCGGACGGTGCCCGTACCGGCACCAACGCCCGCCAAGCGTTCCTCGTTCGCGGTTATCGCTGTCCTGGCTGTGCTGGTCTTCGGCTTCCTGCTCGCCGTCGGAGGCGGAGTGTGGTTCTTCCTGCTGCGCAAGCCCGCCTCTGAGCCGACCGTGACAGGTCTCTCGGCCACACCCACGCCGCTCGCGACCGCGGTCGTGGCTGCAACCGAGGCGCCTGTGCCGGCCACTCCGGCTCCGGAGATTGCCAGCGCAACGCCGGCAGCGACGCCTAGCGCCACGTTCGTCGAGGCCGGCAGGCCGCGGCACGGCGCGGCCAACCCCCCGGCCAGCGCGTCTGCCCACGCCGGGTCCGAGGCGCCTGCTGAGGCGGCCGCTGCGACAAACGAGGACTACTCTTTCCTCGATGTCGAAACAGAGGAACCGGTCAATGGGCGTGAGCTCGGACGCGAAGTGGCGGGTCAATACGGCAGCCGCAACAGCATGGGTGGCGCGTATGGCACGCAACGCCAGCTACGGCAGCGCCTCGGCGCACCGGCGCCGCGAAGTCCCGAGGAGCGGCCCGGTCTCCGCGTCACACACCGCCTCAAGGTGATCGAGACCATGTTCAGGCGGCGGACCGGACGGTACGGCACGTTGTCCGATCTGCACCCGGCGCGTTTCGCGCCGGGCCAAACGTCGTTTCGGCACCTGGGCTATCGCTTCGACGTCACCGCCAGAGCCGATTCTTACAGGATCATGGCCGTGGCGTTGCGGCCAGGCCTGCGCAGCTTCACCGCTGACAGCGAGTCGGACTACATCACTGTCGCGGGCGAGGATTAGCGCGCCGGTCGCCGGGGCTCATCGCGCGGTGCGTGCGTGGGTGCCCCGCTGAGCCGTCGGGTTCGCGCTAGAACGTGGCGGGGCGGGCCAACGCCAGCCGCGGCGCAAGCTGCCCGAAGATCTCCTGCGCCTTGCGCACGTCGGCGGGCGTGAAATCCGGCCCGACCGCCATCGGCGTCTCGCCCTTGCGGCTGATCTGCGCCACGCCGATCGCCTCGGAGCCATTCAAGATGGGTACCGTCACCATCTTCTGGATCGGCGCCGCGCGGTCCTTGATCTTGACCGTCTCGAAAAAGGCGACGTGACGCACCGTCGGCACGCTGTTCAGCGCCTCGCCCGNNCGGCGCGGCGCGACGAAGCGCAGGTTCCGCGCGTCCGCAGTCAGCAGCAGGATCGCCACCTCGTCGCTCTTTGTCCCGAACGTCGCCGACACGGCCTTGACGACACGGTCTCCAATGTCGAGCAGCAGTTCGCGCTCGTCGCCGATCTCGGCCTTCTTGGCGAGCATCGCGTCGATGATCGTCAGCAACTCCTGCATGTCCTCACCTAGCCTGACCGCTATCGGCCGTCCGCGCCTCGCCGATCACCG
>PMCG01000128.1:0-3951 GCA_003155335.1 Acidobacteriota bacterium | reverse complement strand
AGAGCCATGCCCGGCGGCAGCGCGGTCCAAGGGTAAGCCACATCGATCGAAATCGCGCTGAGCTGCTCGGCTGCCGCGAGTTTGACTTGTAGAGTGTGTCGGCCTTCTTCGCGGACTGTCCAGCCCGTTCGCGGATCTCCGTCGCGCACGCTCGTCGGCGGCTCGTCAATGCTCGAGCGGAAGCGCCAGCCCTCGCGCGGGATCTCGTCTTGCGGCTGACACGGGGCCACTCTCGCGTTCGAGCGCGGCCGCACCCGATACACTTGCTCTCCGCCCAACCGCAGCGCGTCGACGAAGCTCGCCGGCAGCGGTTCATCGAAGCGGCGCAGCAACTCCAGTCCCGGCGCCGCCTCGATCAGCGCCATGCGCGCGTCCCGCTCCTTGGGCCGATACCATGCCATGGGGTGCACGACGGCTGTGTGCACGCCGAGTCGATCGAGGATCTCGAGCGACCGATCGTCAGGGAAGCTCCGCATCGTCCAGACCAGCCAGTTGTGCGCCGGCGGATAGAGCGACGTGCGACCGATCAGCTCTGGCCGCCAGTGATACGTGGAGAAGTAGAGGTAGTTTGACCAGAGCTTCTGCCCCGTCCCACGGTGCGGCGGCACTTCCACGACCGGCTCGGTCGGTGTGGTCGCGAGATAGCGATACACCTGTGGCACCCGTGACCCTGTGGGCACGAGCGTCGCCGGAGCGAACGAGGCCCACTGCTCGAAGACCAGCAGCACCGCAACGACAGCGCCGACCGCCAACGCGCGTTTTCTCTTCAGGCCGTCGAAGACCTGCGCCATGACGAACCCGACAAAGACAGCCGCTCCCAGGCGCAGCAGCACGCCTGCTCGCTCAGCCCCTGCCATTCCGCGCAGCAGCGGGAAACAGCGGTGCAGCAACGCTGCGGGTCCCGGACCGACCGCCCAACCGCCGACGTGAACCGTCATGCCCCAGCTGAGAATCAGCCCGGCCAGAAGCGGCACGCCTGCGACTGCCAGGACTGCGCGCGCGATCGACTCCTTTCGCCGCGCGATCGCTGCCCAGACACCGGCACACAGGGCCGCGGCTCCGAAGAGGCCGACGAATTGCGGTGTGGCGGAAGTAGCTGGCTCGATCCAGCGACCCCACAGCCAGCTACAGCGCACGTCCAGCAGGCCGAGCACGTCGACGCCGTCCTCCCACTCCTTTGCGAAACCGATGGCACGATAGGTTTCCACATACGGCCACATCACCACCGCGACCGGCACCGCTGCCAGTGCGCCCGACACCGCCAAGCGACGCCACTCGCTGCCTGTCGGCCACCGCCGTGTCGCGATCCAAGCGGCGGCTACCCAGAACGGTACGAGCGCGGCGGAATAGACCAGATAGTACGTCCCGCTCAAGCCCTGCAACGCGAGCGCGGCCGCGAACAGCGCTGCATCGCGCGTGCGTGCGGACCGCACAAAGCGGATGAGAAAGAGCAGGGCCAGCGGCCACCACTCCAGATGGAGAACGTGGACGCGCGGAAGCTCGCGTTGCGTGAATCCGTTGAAGGCGTAGATCGCGCCTGCCACGAACGCGGCCGGCAGACTGCGCGTCAGATCGCGCACGAGCAGGAACATCGTGGTGGCCGAGAGCACNNAGGTGATCGCCGAACGTCAGGCTGCGCGGGTAGGGATAGAACGAGTTGGACTCAAAGAGCGCCCACGGCGCTCGCACGATCTGGTGCGCGTCCCAGGCCATGATCCAGGCCAGGTGCAGCGGATCGCCAGGGTTGTACACACGTGAAGCCGGATCCAGCGAGACCGGCAGCATCCACACCAGCGCGACGACGAGGTAGGCCAGCACTACGGCCAGCACAGACAGGCGCGCCTCCGCCCGCATCCAATTGAAGACGTGCTTCGCCCTCAACACCCCGTTGGTCTCTCCATCGAGCGTTCGCCGGCCGCGCCGCGCGCGAGCGACCACACTCCATACGAACACGCGCTGTGAGCTCGACGCGTCATCGTGGCGGTGGGGCGTCGGGTGCGTCGCCGCACGGCTCGCCAGCGCTCGGCCCATCGAGATAGCCGAGTGTTCGAAGTTGTTCACGCGTCTCGCCTGCCAGGCCCTGCTGCCGCACCGGCTGCCGGCAGCGCGGCAGCAGGCCCACAAGAGTTCCGACGAGCGCCGGCTCCGTTGGCGCGAGATCGCGCAGCTCGCCCGCATCGCGGTCCAAACGGAATAGCTGTCGCTGTGGGTAGGTCCCTTCCACCAACCGCGCAGGGCCTCGTCGTTCGATGAGCTTGACCGGACCGAGCACAACCGCGGTCAGCTCGCCGTCGGTGGACTGCGTGATGCGCACCCGGTCTGGAGTGATGCGCGGCGCGTCCAGCAGCGCTGCCAAGTCTCGCCCGTCCGGATCGCCCGGCACCGGAACGCCGAAGAATCCCAGCACCGTGGGCATTACGTCCACGAGTTCGACCGGCGCGATCGAGCTCCGGCCGCTGGCAGACTGGCTGCGTGCCCATTTCACGAGCAGCGGAACGCGCGCTTGCTCCTGGTACACGAGATTGCCGTGGCAGAAGTACCAGTCGTGTTCTCCCAGGCTCTCGCCGTGGTCGGACGTGGCGATCACGAGCGCGCGCTCGTACAGGCCCCACTCACGCAACCCGGCCAGCAGTTGCCCGACATGATGGTCCACATAGCGCACGTGCGCCGCATAGCGCGCGCGGTATGCGTCCGCGTCCGCGATCCCGTTCAACTCCTGGTACTTCGGGACCTTCCCACGTTCGTAGTTCCCCGCGCTGATCGCCAGCGGCTGGCTGGTGCTCGCCATGGCGACCTTGCCATGCTCGTGCAAATACTCGGGCGGCGGCGTGTATGGTCCATGCGGCGGAAAGTAGTGCACCCACAGAAAGAACGACTCACGGCGGTGACGCTGTACGAAGTCCAGGGCAGCGCGCGTCGTCGCCGCTGGCGTCTTGACGCGCTGTCCGACCCGAGTCTGCTCCTGAAGATCGAACGACTCGTCGTACGTCTCGAAGCCTGCGCCCAGGCCGCCCTGCGAGCGCAAGACAAAGCTGCTCACGACCGCACCGGTGCGCACTCCTCGTGTCCTGAGCATGCCCGCGAGCGTGACGAACCTCGGGTCCAAGGCGCCGTCGTTGCCCGTCAGCCCGTGGCGGTAGGGTCTGAGGCCCGTCAACATCGACGCGTGCGAGGCCATCGTGGTCGTGGCGCTCGTGATCACGTCGCTGAACCGGACGCCGTCGGCGCGCAGACGATCCAGCTCCGGTGTCAGCGAGTCGCCAGCAGGCCGCACCCCCACGTGGTCATCGCGCAGAGCATCGATCGTGATCAAAATCGCCTGTCGTGGCGGGGACCCGCAACCGGCCGCAACCAGCAGGACCGCTGCCAGGCCTAGCGTCAACTCTCTGCGTCCCACCAAGTGACAGTAGTGCGACGCTCTCCCGTCTGTCAACGCCACTCAGCTGCCACGCCACTCGGCTGCCACTCATGCTGCCAGCGTGTCTGCCAGTCGCGCGTCCCGCGATAGAATCCCTCTACGCGTATGGCCACGCCGCCTATCGAAACGACGCCTGCCGCTTCCGCAACGCCGACGCGTTTGTTCGCCCGCTTGCTGCCGCTCCTCGCCGTGCTCGCACTCGGGCTCGCGCTCCGGCTCGTCGCTGTCCAGCAGGCGGCTGACATCTTCCGCCTCCCCGGCGATGAGGGCTACTACGTGGAGACGGGGCGCGCTATCGCAGCCACGGGCCACCACCCAGGCTCCTACCGAGGCCCCGGCTATCCGTTCTTCATGGCGCTGATCTTCCGCTTGGCCGGATCGGACAACCTCCAGGCCGTGCGTTTCGCCCAGATCGCGCTCGCACTCCTTTCGATCGCGCTCGTGTTCCACCTTGTTCGAAGGAGCTATGGACAGCGCGCGGCGCTGTGGTCAGCCATAGCGATGGCTGTCGCTCCCAACCTCGTGCATTTCAC
>PMCG01000004.1 GCA_003155335.1 Acidobacteriota bacterium | reverse complement strand
GCCCAGACGGCGGGGAGTCTGCGCGGGACCGTCACGGACCCCAGTGGCGCCGTCGTCCCGGGGGCTGCCGTGGTCCTGACAAACGAGAGCACGACGTTCAGCCGCCAGGTCGTCAGCGATGGGAAAGGCAGCTACTTCGTTGCCACCGTTGAGCCCGGCGACTACACACTCCAAGTCCGGCGCGCGGGCTTCAAGACGCGAGAGATCCGGGGCGTCCACGTGAGCCCGAACGACACCCGGGGCGTTGACCTCGTCCTCGAGGTGGGCGACCAGACCGAGGAGATCAAGGTCACCACTGGGCGGGAGATCATCTCGACCCAGACCGGGGCCCGTGAGGGCCTGATCACGTCGGAGCAGATCGACAATCTCTCCACGATCGGAAGGAATCCGATGGAGCTGATGCGCATCCTCCCGGGTGTGGTGGCTCCCGACCAGAGCACGATGGAGGTCGCGGGCAAGTTCAACGGTGCCAGCAGCACGTCCAGCACCACCGTGAACGGGATCCGCGGCGCCAACATGATGGTGACGCTGGACGGCGCCAAGCTCCAGGACATCGGCGCCAACAACGGGACCATGATTGTGCCCAACAACGAGATGGTTTCGGAGGTGAAGATCCAGACGAGCAACTATGCGGCCGAGTTCGGGGACGCCGGGGTCCACGTGCAGGCTGTCACCAAGGGCGGCGGCGCGCAATTCCACGCCGGGCTCTACGACAGCGGGCGGAACCAGGGTCTCACGGCCAACGACCGCTCGCGGGTTCAGGTGGGCCAGAAGAAACCGAAGAGCAGCTTCCAGTTCCCGGGCGCCTATGTTTCCGGCCCGCTGCTCATCCCGGGAACTGACTTCAACCGGAGCCGCGACAAGCTGTTCTTCTTCGTCGCCGTCGAGTTCGGCCGCCAGTGGGTGGACCAGGGCTCCTCGTATTCGATCGTTCCGACTCTGGGACAGCGCCAGGGCCTCTTCAATGACTATGTCGGCGGCATGAATCTCAACCAGGCGACGACGGTCAACATCCCCTCCGGGTTCCCGAACGCGGGCACGCCAGCCCCCAACAACGACCTCCGGCCCTACTTGACGCCGGACGGGCAGAGGCTCTTGAACCTGTGGCCTCTGCCCAACTACAGCGATCCCTACAATCGCTACAACTACTTCAACGGCGAGCTGGCCGAGGCCAACCGTGACGAGGAGGTCGTCCGCATCGACTACAACGTCTCCGAGGCCACGCGGGTGTTCGTGCGCCTGGCCCGTGACCGCGACAGCGGGACGCGGCCGCTCGGCCTGTGGTGGAACTCGTCGGACATCGAGCTGCCGACGCCGGTCCGGGCGACGGGCCTGGGCCGGACGTTCTCGGNNCTCGCCCTACGCGCCGCAGATGGTGATGCAGTCGAACGGCGGCAGCCTCTGGAGCGCCAACGACGTCGGAGACATCTTTTCGTACAACAGTTTCTATACGCTTGGCGACAACTTCACGAAGGTGACGAGGAGCCATGCGCTCAAGGCGGGTGTCGTGGCGGAGCGCTGGAACAAACGGCAGAACTTGAACAACGCTGCCAACGTTCAGTTGAACTTCGACAACAACGCGCCGGGGAGCACCGGCGTGGGCTTCGGGGATGTCCTGGTGGGGCGCTTCACCAGCGCCACCGTNNCAGGATTCGTGGAAGGTGACCAAACGCCTCACGCTGGAGTACGGTCTGCGCTTCGCGAAGTGGACGAACAACGAGGAGACGAACGGCCTGGGCGCGATCTTCGAACCCGCGCGGTACGACCCGTCCCAGGGCCTGTTCCTCGACGCCGCGCACACGCGCGCCAACGGTCTCGCGTACGCGCGAACCGGAGACGTCTCAAAGGCCCTGACCGCGACGCGCCCGCTGCTGTGGATGCCACGCCTCAACCTGGCCTGGGACGTGTCCGGCAACGGGCGCACGCTGATCCGCGGCGGTGCGGGCCTGTTCTACAACCGCGAGCAGGGGAACGCCCAGTACGGCGTCGCCAACCTCCCGCCCAATGCGTATTCCGCCACGCTCAATGCCTCGTCCTTCACCGGTCTCGCTGACGGCCAGGGGCTGACCTACTCGACGCTGGGGCTCGCTGACCCGTTCAGCAGCCTCAACAGCTTTAGCGTGAGCTCTGTGAAGCCCGATTCGCTGGATTGGCCGCTGACGCTCAGCACGAGCCTCTCGGTGGCCCGCCGGATCCTCTGGCACCAAGTGCTCGAAGTCGGCTACGTCGGCACGTTCGGACGCCATTTGGCGGAGCAACAGAACTTCAACGTGATCCAGCCCGGGACCCTGCTCTCGGGCATCATCGGTAACTCGGACCTCACGATCCCCGCGAATCGCGCGGCCCTGGAGACTTCAGCCGTGAACGCCGAACGCCCCTTCCCGGCTCTCCAGAACGTGGTCTACTTCGTCGAATCGGGGGTGTCGAACTACCACTCGCTTCAGGCCACGCTGAGCCGATCCTCGGGGCGCTTCCAGTATTTGCTTGCGTACACCTTCTCGAAAAGCCTGGGCACGCTCGGAGGAGATCAGGGCCTCGTCGACCCCATCGACCCGCGCAACCGCTCCTACGGCGTTCTTGGCAGCGATCGGAGCCACATCGCGAACTTCTCGTGGAGCTGGCAGCTCGGCAATCCGGCGAAGACTCGCCGGCTCGGCCGGTGGGTTCTGAACGGGTGGCGCCTGTCCGGCATCTCGACCTTCATGAGTGGTGCGCCAATTCGCCTGGGCTTCACCGGCGACATCCAAGCCAACGGCATGGCGCAGTCCTGGTGGGGCACGCCCGACTACACGAACGCCATCATGCCCGTCTACACGTGCGATCCGCGCAAGCCCCAGGCCGACGCGAGCGGTCGCTTCCTCGACATTGGCTGCATTGCCATCCCGGCGCTCGGTCAGTCCGGGCCGTTTGTGCAGCCCTACTATCTTCGCGCGCCCGATCAATCGTTCCACGACCTGACCGCGTTGAAGGAGGTGCGCGTGGGCAAGGGCGACAAGAAGGTCCAGCTTCGCATCGGGATGTTCAACGTCTTCAACCAGGCCTCGCCGGCCGGAGNNAGCCGGGGCTTCTCGTTCACGCCGCAGACGCTGCAGTCCTTCGGACGAGTCGTGACGCAGAGGGGCCACCGCGTGGTCAGCCTTGGCGTGAAGCTCTTCTTCTAGACCTCCACGATTGCGGCTCAAGGCCAATCCGCGCCTGGGACGCAACTTCGATGCGCTCGATGCGCTGGAACGGTCGGCGCGGATGTCGGATTACGAACCCGAGCTTGCCGGACGAACAGCTCCGCGGGTACCCCACGTAGAACCGAAAAAAGGGGGCTTGCACGGAGGCGGTTGGACGTACAATCGACGCTGGCCAGAAGGCCAGTGAGTCAACGCACTTCGGGGACAACGGAGGTATCGATGAACAGCTTTCGAGCACTTGCAGCGGTCATTGCATTACTAGCCACCTCAGTTATCGCAACGGCGCAGGACAAGCTCTTCGATAACTGGAACACAGCCGCTTGCGGCTATACCGATCGTGCCTCTTTTCGCCTGCGAACACCGGCGCGCCTCCACGAGATCCAGGTGTGGTACCACTGGCGGGGCAGGGAGTCCTCAGTATCGTATTCGATTTCCCATGATGGCCAAACGATCCGCGACGGAACGTTGAACCGGGAGGACTGCGATCCCTATCAGCAAGCATGGTGTACGGCGCGCGATTCCTTTGACATCGAGGCTGAACCGGGAACCTATACCATTCGCACGGACCGCTCGCGTGTCTGCCAGAACGACGGCAGTTCTGGCACAGGCTTCGTCAAGGTCTTTGGGCGGCTTTCATCATTTGACGGCGAGCGCCGCCATGATTTCGGCCGCCTGGCCGCGGACGTCTGGCGCGTCGAAGAGGGGCTCAACGGGCGGCCTGTTTGGGTCGGCACCTGGACACGCCGGGGCCGCTC
>PMCG01000317.1:2828-11007 GCA_003155335.1 Acidobacteriota bacterium | reverse complement strand
AGGCCCACCACCATGTAGAAGGTCGTCGTCTTACCGGCGCCGTTCGGCCCCAGCAGCCCGACGACCTCGCCGCGCTCGATGAAGAGGTCGACGCCGTGCACTACCACGCGACGACCGTACGACTTCGTCAGCGAGCGCGCGACTAGAGTGGAGTTGTGGGGCGCGTCGCTCACTTCGTGGGCTGACCTCGTTTAATGGTGGTTACAGTGCGCTGCAGGTCACGACCGTCGAGCTGGATCCTATCCTCCAGTCTGTGCAGCGTCAACGCCAAGCCCCGGCCGCCGGGGCCGCCGCCGTCCTCGTAGGCAACCGGGTCGCCGACTAGGCGGAACGCCTCCTCGGTCGGCGAATACGTCACGCTCACACCCGTCGCACGCCGGCCGCCCATCGAGAGCTTCACGCTCGTTCCGCCTGCCACAAGCTGCTTCATTGCGCGTTCGGGAGTCAGCCGAACCACCAGCTTGTCCGGCGTCTCGATGGTCAGGTCGCCCTGCCGGAACGTAACGGCTCCCGTGTAGGCCAGTATCTCGCCGGCCTCCTTGTAGGCGAGAGTCTGCGCGCGGCCCTCGGCCGCGTCGGCAGTGCTTCCGTCCTTGTTCTTCATGGCGAAGCGCGAAACGACGTTGTAGTTTGCGTACAACAGCAGGGCGCCCTCTGCCCCGCGCAGCTGAAGCCGGCGTGCGCTCACCTCGTCGCTGCCCATTCGCAGCAGCACGTCGCCACGGTATATTCCCCAGTGCTTGTTCTCGTCGTACTCCATCTCGTTGGCGGTGACAGTCATCAGCGACGCTTCCTTCTCGTCGCCGCGCCGCTCCCGACGGACCGTGTGCGTCACGTCGCGCCACGCCGACAGCAGACCAAGTTTCTGGCCGGTCCCGATTCGGATGGATTCGGCGCTCAGCCGCGCGCCCGTCTCCGCGTTGGTGACTTCGGGGCTTCCTTCAAGAGCCAGGTCGGACTGCGCGAGTTCGCCTCGCTCCGCCACCGCGCGCATCGGACCTCGCGTCATCACGACGTCTCCCACCACCTCGCCTTGCGTGATCTCCCGACTGTCGGGGTCCAAGCGCACGTAGCCCGATGAGCACTCGATCAGTTCGCCGTGCGCCGCCGCGCGCCCTTTCCCGGCCGGCTCCCCACCGCCTAGCGTCAGGCGCACGTTCTTATTGGCGTGCACCGACTCGATGCGGCCGGTCGCATCCATGACGAAAGTGGCTGCGTTGGCTTGGAGGCGCTTCTCTCCGCCTCCGGAAGCAGACCACCACACGAAATCAAGACCTCCCGGACCGGCATGCAGCTCGCGCCGTGCCCCCTCTCCACCAATCGGCATGTCGAGGCGCGCGGTGCGCAGCTTGCACGAGCCGGACGACGCGTTCAGCCCCATCTGACGCGCCATCGCGCCACCCGCCGAGAGCAGCACGACGTTTCCAGTCGCTTCAAGCTGCGTGAGCACATAGCCTGGAAGTGAGAGCTGGCCCGCGAGCCGTTCGGCCGTGAGCACCGATTCGCCCTGCCGCGCGGTCACGCCGCCAAGCAGCTCGAAGCTGCCGTCCTTCTTCTGGAAGGCGCCGCGCGCAGCTGTGATCTCCACCGCTCCGCGCACGTCGTCGTCGATGCGCAGTTTCACGTCGGCGGCCAGCGTCAGATGGCCCTCGCGGATGGCCAGAGACACCCCGCGCGCGCTGCCGGCGACTTGCTTGCGTCTGAACTCCACGTTCGCGTCTGTCTCGGCGATCCCCTCCTGGCCGCGGTACACCAGCGTGTCCGTGGCGAGCTCCACTCCCAGACCGGTCACGACCTTCACAGCCCCCTCGAAACGGCCGCTCTGCGTCGTGGGATGGTATTCTCCGCGCGCTGCCTCGATTGTGACCTTGTCGCGCTTGCCGTCTGCGGTGTAGCCCAGCGTGACCTGGACAGGGCCAGATTCCGCATTTCCGCGGAAGCGAGTGGTGCCGTCCGGCTCCGTCACCTGCACCGCCGCCTTGACGCGTTGGGCCTCGAGGTCGCCCGTGAGCACCACGCTCTCTCCGCCTTCGACTCGTTCACCTCGCCCGCCGCCGCGATCCGCCCGGTGTGCGCTTGCCGGTGCCGACGACGCGGCTGGCTTGCGCCAGCCCCAGATGACAGCGGCCACGACCGCGAGCAGGCCAAGCGCCAGCACCAAGCGCACACGACGCGTCCCGCTCATTGCCACCTGTGTCCCCACCTCTCTGCGCGCTCTGCTATGGACTGCATCAATTCTCCTCGGGCGCCAGTTCCAGGTGCACCGCTGCCAACGACACCTATTCTACGTTGTGTGACACTGCGGGCCGAAACCGTTGGGCCGGTCTGTCCGTGAGAGCACGCCAAGAAGGATCACAGCCCTTCGTAGGAGGGTCCGCCACCGGCCTCGGGAGGCACCCAGGTGATGATCTGGTAGGGGTCCATGATCTCGCAGCTCTTGCAGTGCAGGCAGTTCGAGGCGTGGATCAGCAGCCGCGGTCTGGCGCCAGCGCGATCGACGACCAACTCGTAAACGCCGGCCGGACAGAAGCGCTGGCAGGGATTGTCGTAGTCATCACGACAACGCACAGCGCAGAGGTCAGGATCAGCGACGAGAAGATGTACCGGCTGATCNNGCACGATCGTCGGCGTGCGCAGCGGAGCGGCCGCCGTGGCCCACCTCAGCAACCCGACGCATCTCCGCGTACCCGCGCGAGTGCGCCAGGGGATCGACCAGGCCACGCCCACCCGACAGAGCCTGCAGCGCGGACTGAACGAGTCCCAGGAGCCGTCCGGAACGAAACGCCTGACGGAAATTGCGCGCTCGCCAGAGTTCTGCCCGGATGCGAGAGGACGCCACGCTGTCGCCATAGGCGCTCAGCCGCTCCTCGCTGACATCGTCGTGACCCAAAGCATCCAGCGCAGTTTCGGCGGCCAGGATGCCGGACTCGATCGCGAGGTGGACGCCCTTCAGGCGCAGCGTGTCGAGTAGGCCAGCGCTTTCCCCCACGAGCAGGAAGCCGTTGCCCCAGAGCTTCGGAAGGCCGTACCAGCCACCCTCGTTCAGTGTGCGCGCGCCGTAGCCCAAGACGCGCCCGCCTTCTAGAACCCGGCGGACACGCGCATGGCGTTTGAAGCGCTGAAACAGAAGGAAAGGATCCAGATGCGGGTCCCGGTAGTCGAGACCCACGATGAGCCCGACCGAAACCTGATCATCGGCATGCCCGTAGAGAAATCCGCCTCCGTAGACGCTGTTCTCTAGCGGATAGCCCAGCGTCTGCAGGACTTGGCCAGGTTTCGCGCGACCGCTGGGGACCTGCCACAGCTCCTTCAGCCCCAACGCGTACACGGGCGCCCGCCGGTTGGCCGAGAGCTGAAACGCCGCGTCCAATTGGCGCAGCAAACTCCCCCGCGCTCCTTCCGCGACGACCGTCACCCGCGCACGCACGTCTGCGCCAGCCTGAAACGAGGCCTTCGGACGGCCCAGCCGGTCGCGCCCACTATCGCCTGTGCGCACGCCGACGACGCGCGCGTCTTCGATGAGTGGCGCGGCAGCAGCGAACCCGGGAGCGAGCTGGACGCCCTCGGCCTCGGCCACCTCTGCCAACCAGCGCACCAGCCGGCTCAGACTCAGGCTCACGTTCCCGCGCTGACGCAGGATGCGTGGGATCCAAGGACTGGCAAAGGCCCGCGCCTGCGTGAGCCAGGCCACCTGCTCCTCCGCGCAGGCCACGGCGAAAGCGGGCAGCTCTCGGCCGGGCAGCAGCCGCGCGAGCGGACCCACGTCCACAATCGCGCCCGACAGACAATGCGCGCCGAACTCGCGGGCCTTCTCGATCACGGTGACGGTAAAGTCGGGCAGCTCAGAGGCCTCGCGACGGAGCTCGGCCAAACGACGTCGGAAGTGGATGGCCGTGGCCAAGCCCGCCGGTCCACCACCGACGACGAGTAGGTCGGTGTGGAGCGTGTCGCGCGTGCTCACTCGCCTGCCCCGGCCGCTTCCGCGCTCATGGCACGCAGCGCGGCGGACAGTCGCGGGAGGATCACCTCGACCTCGCCGACGATGCCGTAGTTCGCCGCTCCGAAGATCGGCGCTTCAGGGTCGTGGTTGATGGCCACGATGATGCGCGCCGAGCCGATTCCTGCCAGATGCTGGATCGCGCCGCTGATGCCACAGGCGAAGTAGAGCTCCGGCGCCACTGAGCGTCCGGTCTGCCCGACCTGGTGCTGGTGATCCAGCCAGCCCAGGTCCACGACCGCGCGCGAAGCGCCCAGCGCGGCACCGAGCGCGTCCGCCAGCTCGTCGACCAGCCGCATCCGTTCGGCTGTGCCGAGACCTCTGCCAGCGGCAACGACCACCCGCGCCTCCTCGATGTCCGGCCGCATGCGACCCGACGTCTTGCTCGGCTCGACCGACACCACACACACGCGCGCCTCTCGCGCAACGTCGCGTCGCAGCAGCGTCGGCCGCCGCACAGGGCCGGCGGGAGGCACGGCGAAGACACCGGCCTTCAGCGTCGCCAGGCGCGGTGCGGCGCTCCAAGTCACACGCTCGATGAAGCGCCCACCGAACACCGAGCGCTCCGCGAGGGGCTGTCCTTTGGGCGTCTCCGACAACCCCACGCAAGCCGTCGCCAATCCGACGTTGTGACGGGCGGACAGCCGGGAAGCCACGTCGCGGCCGTAGGCGCTGTCGGGCAGCAGCACCATCTCCGGCTGGAGNNGCCGCGCCCAGCACTTCTAGCGACGCACGCACGAGGCGCCCGGACCGACACTCCGCCACCGTCAGGATGCCGCCACTCATCGCAGATGCCCGCTGGCGCGCAGCAACCGAATCAGCTCGCGCGCTTGCGTGTCCGGATCACCCGCAATGCGCTGTACCGGCATGCGCGGCAGAGCCGCCACGAGGCCCTCGCGTCGCAGTTGTGGGGCGATATCGCTGGCTGCGATCCCGAGCTCCGCTGCGCCGACGCGGCGCATGGGCTTCTGCTTCGCCGCGAGCACTCCTTTGAGGCTCTTCTGCCGCGGCTCATTCAGCCCTTTCTGCGCGGAGATGACCGCCGGCAGCGTGACTTGCCACTCCTCGCGGCCATCCTCGACCTCGCGCACGACTCGCGCGACCTCGCTCTCGATGGTGAGGCCGACGGCGAGCGTCGCCTGCGGCCAGTCCAGCAACTCGGCCAACAGGCCGGGAGTCTGGCCGTGATCCTCGCCGACGCCGCGCTGCCCCGTGAGGATGATGTCGAATGGACCTGTCAGGCGCACCGCGGCGGCCAGCGTGCGTGCCGTGCCGAGTGGATCAAGCGCCGCGAAGACGCCGTCCCAGGCGTGGACCGCGCTGTCGACCCCGAGCGCCAGGGCCTCGGTGAGAATCGACGGCGCGTGATCGGGTCCGACGTGGATCGCCACGCAGTCGCCACCATGCATCGCACGAATGCGCAGCGCTTCTTCGATGGCGTAACGGTCGAAAGGCGAGAGCATCCAGGTGCACTCGCCCTCCTGCAGACCGCTCCCGTCCTCGCGGAGTAGCAGCCGGCCGATATCGTCCGGGACCTGCTTGAGACACACCGCTACGCGCACTGCGCCGGGCTCCAAGCGGACAGAGTCAAGAGCTGCCGCCTGTCGGGCAGTTTCGGCACGGCTACGATCGCGAACGGTCTATCGTGAGATCGGGTCCACGACCGAGGAGCATGCCTTGCGCGAACGTGGCGTAGCAACGGTGTCGCGCCAAGTCGGTCGGCGCGCGCGTGGTCAGTTGTCGCAGCGCCGCAGCACGAGCGCTGCGTTCGTGCCACCGAAGCCAAATGAGTTGTTGAGAGCGTAACGGACCTCTGCCTTGCGGGCCCGGTTCGGAACGCAGTCGATGTCGCATTCCGGATCCTGGTTCTCGACGTTGATCGTCGGCGGGAGCATCCCGTCTCGGATGACCAGCGCCACGATCGCCGTCTCGACCGCGCCGGCCGCCCCGAGCAGATGCCCCATCATCGACTTGGTCGAGCTGACCGCAAGCCGTTTTGCGTGCTCGCCGAATGTCGCCTTGACCGCCGCCACTTCCATGCGGTCTCCGGGCGGTGTCGACGTGCCATGCATGTTCACGTAGGCAATCGCCGACGGCTCGACGCCAGCGTCTGCCAGCGCCTTCACCATGACGCGACGCGCGCCATCCCCGTCCTCTGACGGCGCCGAGATGTGGTAGGCGTCGCCGCTCATGCCGTAGCCCACGATCTCGCAGTAGATGCGTGCACCCCGACCGCGGGCGCGTTCCAGCTCTTCCAGGATGAGAATGCCCGAGCCCTCGCCGATGACGAAGCCGTCGCGGTCCTTGTCGAATGGGCGCGAGGCACGCGTGGGATCGTCGTTGCGCGTGGAGAGTGCGCGCATGGCGGCGAAGCCACCCACGGCCAGCGGGGTGATGGCGGCCTCGCTGCCGCCGGCGATCATCACGTCCG
Source organism: Acidobacteriota bacterium (assembly GCA_003155335.1). Taxonomy (GTDB): domain Bacteria; phylum Acidobacteriota; class Vicinamibacteria; order Fen-336; family Fen-336; genus FEN-336. Next base: position 4,579 of record PMCG01000317.1, on the reverse strand, counting down.
CGTCGCCGCGCTGAATCAGACGGAGCGCGTCGCCCACGGCATGAGCGCTCGTCGCGCAGGCCGTGCAGGTGGCTGAGTTGGGTCCCTTGGCGCCGGTGCGGATCGAGACCCAACCGGCTGCCAAGTTGATGATGACGGCCGGGATGAAGAAGGGGCTGATACGCCGGGGCCCACCCGCGAGTAGAACGCCGTACTCGCGCTCGATCGTGCCAAACCCGCCGATGCCGCTGCCGATGAGCACGCCTACCCGCTCGGCATCCGCGGCGCTGACTTGCAGGTGCGCGTCCTTCATCGCGATGTCGCTGGCGGCGATCGCAAACTGGATGAACCGGTCCATTTTCTTGACGTCCTTCTTGTCCACCCAGACTTGCGGATCGAAGCCTTTCACCTCCCCCGCGATGCGCGCGGCGAACGCCGTGGCATCGAAATGGGTGATCGCGGCGATTCCAGAGGTGCCTGCCAGCAGATGCTTCCAGGTTTCCTCGGTGCCGATCGCGAGAGGCGTCACCAGTCCAATGCCCGTCACGACGACTCTACGCTGTGCTGACACGTGGCCCTTCCTCCCCCTCCAGCTCTACGCCCAAGCGAGGTCAAGTTGCGAGGGCAGCGACGCCCGACTACTTCTTGGCCTTGTCGGCGTTCTTCTCGATGTAGGCGATCGCCTCTTTCACCCGCGTGATCTTCTCGGCTTCCTCGTCGGGGATCTCGAGCCCGAACTCCTCTTCCAGTGCCATCACCAGCTCGACGGTGTCAAGGCTGTCCGCGCCCAGGTCGTCGACAAACGACGCCTCGGGCGTCACCAGGTCCTCTTCCACACCCAACTGGTCCACGATGATCTTCTTTACGCGATCGGCAACAGGCTCCATCTGTTCTCCTCCATCCACCGCAAAGCGGCACTCGTATTCGATGCGACCAGCGACGCCGGCCGACCTCCGGCCCGGCGCCTAGCTCTAACTCTCTCGGCTGCGTGTGGCGCCAGCGACGCCCGCCAAAGCGGCAAGCGTCTGCGCCAGACTCTCCGGATCCTCCACATTCAGCGTGCGCGCGCCCTTGGCGATCCTCTTGACGAGCCCGGACAGGACGCTTCCCGGGCCGATTTCCACAAAGGTGTCGACGCCCTGTGCGACGAGCAGCTCAATCGACTGTTGCCAGAGCACCGGTGCGGACACCTGGCGCACAAGACCGTCGCGACATTCCGTCGCGGTGCGCACTGCACGTGCGTCGACATTGTTGACCAACGGCGTCGCCGGTTCGCGGAACGCCACGCCTGCCAGGCGGACTGCTAGACGCTCTTGCGCGGGACGCATGAGCGCGCAGTGGAACGGCGCCGAGACTGGCAGCGTCACTGCGCGCCTCGCGCCTGCCGCGCGGCACAGCGCGCTGGCGCGCTCCACGGCTGCGGCGTGGCCGGCGATAACGACCTGCCCTGGCGAGTTGACGTTCGCGGGCGCCACGACCTCTCCATCCGCGGCCTGCCGACACGCTCGCTCCACCTCCGCCAGATCGAGCCCCAGCACGGCCGCCATCGCCCCGACCCCCACTGGAACAGCCTCCTGCATGTACTCCCCGCGCAACCGCACGGTCTGGAGCGCGTCGGCGAAACTCAGCGTGCCCGCGCACACCAGGGCGGAGTACTCGCCCAGGCTGTGGCCGGCCACCCAGTCCGGACGGACCCCTTCCCGCTCCAGGGCGCGCCAAGCCGCGACGCTCGTGGCCACCAGGGCCGGCTGCGTGTTGGTCGTCAGTTGCAG
>PMCG01000317.1:1496-2796 GCA_003155335.1 Acidobacteriota bacterium | reverse complement strand
ACGCTCATGCGGTCGCCTCACGCTGCGAGCGTCGGCGCGCCGCGAGCGCGGCCAGCTCGGCCTGCAGCTCGCCGTTGACTCCGCTTGCGAAGAACTCCGCCGCGGCCCGGATGCCTTGCCTGACGGCCGCCCAGGTCGAGCGTCCATGCCCGATGTAGCAGCAGCCNNCCAAGCGCCGATGCGCGTGCGCCACGAGCGCCGCGTCTCCTCGTCCACCAGCCGCATCATCGAATCTGCCAGTGTCTCGCTGGCCTTCAAGACCACGTTGCCCGTAAAGCCATCCATGACCACGACATCGACCTTCTCGCTGAAGATGTCGTGTCCCTCGATGTTGCCGACAAAGTTGAGCTGTGACCCCTTGAGCGCCTCGTGCACCTGCTTCGTGAGGTCGCTCCCTTTGGTCTCTTCCTCGCCCATGCTCATCAGGCCCACACGCGGCTGCTCGATGCCGAAGAGCCGGCGCATGTACACGGTCCCCATCACGGCAAACTCTTCGAGCTGGCTCGCGCTGCACTCCGTGTTGGCCCCGACGTCGATCAGCAGCGTACGCCCGCGCGGCGTTGGAACGACTGCTGCCAGCGCCGGACGCTGCACCTCGTCGAGGGTCCCCAGCACGAGCTTCGCGATTGCCCAGCACGCCGCGGTGTTGCCCGCCGAGAAGAACGTGTCCGCTTCGTTCCTCCGCACGCATTCGAGGGCCATCTGGATCGACGAGTGCCGCTTGAGCGTCGAGTGCGTCACTCGCTCCCCCATGCCCACGATCTCTGAGGCGTCTGTAACTTCCAGCGCCGCATCGCCGCCCCCTTGGCGACGCACTTCCGCCTCGACGAGCTGCGCCGGGCCGACCATGCGGACCCGCAGCCCCTCGCGGCAGGCGGCCAGCGCACCGCGGACAACCACAGGCAGACCGAAATCGCCTCCCATGGCATCGACCGCGACTCGCACCGCAGTGCTCAGGGCTCCCATACGCTTGACACCATCTGGCGCTTCAGAGCGTTCTAGCCCTCGTCAACGGCGATGGCCGGCCGGCCCCGGTAAAAGCCGCAGTGCGGGCAAACGCGGTGCGGCAGCTTCGGCTCTTGGCAGTTCGGGCACAGGCTCGTGCCTGGTGCGGTCAAGTGATCGTGAGCGCGTCGCCGATCGCGGCGCGCCTTGGAATGTCTACGTTTCGGGTTCGGCATGGGCGATTCACTCCCTCAACGGTCCGCGCCGCACCATGCGGCACAGGCCGAGGTTCCTCTTCCTGCGCTCAGTGGCTCTCCGGTCTGTTCACGCCCGCACCCGCGTCCGTGAGGCAGGG
>PMCG01000317.1:1246-1477 GCA_003155335.1 Acidobacteriota bacterium | reverse complement strand
CGCCGCAGTGGGCGCAAATCCCACGACAGTCCTCCCGGCAAAGCCGTTTCATCGACAAGTTCAGCAGCAGTTGCTCCCGGACCATCTCGCCCAGGTCGAGCTGCTCACCTTCGTAGTACGCGACGACCATCTCCCCCTCGCTGAGGCCAACCGCATCCTCGTCAGCGGCCGCAGCTGACTGACGGGGAAGATAGACCAGCTCAATCGGTCCATCCACATCGAGATCGTAGG
>PMCG01000317.1:0-1132 GCA_003155335.1 Acidobacteriota bacterium | reverse complement strand
CCTCGCGCTCAGGGCGACGATTTTAGTGTTTCCGGCTGATTTGTCAACGTTTAGATCGGCCGCGCCGACCGTCTTCCTACTCGATTAGGCCGCCATCGATGACCAGCACGTGCCCAGTGATGTAGCGGGCCGCGTCCGACGCCAGAAACAGTACGCCGTTCGCGACATCCTCCGGCTGCCCCACGACCCCGAGAGGGACGCGCTTCAGGATCTCCGCCCGCGCCGCCTCGGGGAGTTTCTGCGTCATAGCGGTCTCGATGAAACCAGGGGCCACCGCATTGACCGTGATGCCGCGGGACGCCACTTCCTTCGCGGTCGTGCGGGTCAGGCCGATGACGCCCGCCTTGCTGGCTGAGTAGTTGGCCTGGCCAGGGTTGCCGACAAGTCCCATCACGGACGCCACGTTGACGATGCGCCCGGCACGTTGTTTGAGCATCGCTGGCAGCACCGCGCAGGTGTAGTTGAAGGTTCCCTTCAGGTTGATCGAGATCACCAGGTCGAAATCCTCGGGTTTCATGCGCAGCAGCAGCCCGTCGCGCGTGATGCCCGCGTTGTTCACCAGGATGTCGACGCGCCCGAGCTTCTCGATCACCTCCTTGACGGCGGTCGCAGTCGCCGCGTGATCGACCACGTCCACGCGCTGAGCCAGAGCCGCCACGCCGAGGCCGCGGATTTCCTCCGCCGTCTGCGCCGCCTGCTCCGCGTTGACGTCAACGACAGCCACTGCCGAGCCGTGCTCGGCGAGCGTGCGCGCGATGGCCTTGCCGATTCCCTGCGCCCCGCCAGTAACAATCGAGACCTTACCTGCGAGGTTCATCCCTACTCCTTCTGAACGGTGCTCCCAGCTTGCGGTGATGCGCTGCGGGGTACGTGGCCAGTGCCACGCAGAGATATGAGTTTATTCGCCCAACGCCTCAGCGTCAAACGCGCCCGCTCGCGAGGGTGGGTCGGCGGTGGACCGCTCGGACGTCTCGTTGCTGAGCCACGCATGAGCCGAGCAGAACGCGGCCTCTGCGTCCGCGAACCATGCGACGCTCGCTTGATGCCGGAACCAGGTCATCTGTCGCTTGGCATAGCGCATCGTCTGCGTGACGATCTCGTGCTCTGCGGCCGTGACCGTCAGAGTCCCCTC
>PMCG01000379.1 GCA_003155335.1 Acidobacteriota bacterium | reverse complement strand
ACGTGTGGGGCACGCCGCTCCACCGTCCGCTGTTCCTGCGGGCTCTCTCTACGTTCATGGCCGCGCGCAACGTGTTCTTCCGCCGCGCGGCGGCCTTCGTCGCGATCTCGCGTCTGATCGAGAGCGAGGCCCTCGACGCCGGCTTGGCGCGTGAACGTGTGCACTACATACCGCACGCGGCCGACACTGGGCGCTTTCGACCTGCGGTGCCCGGCGAGGCCCGGGTCCTGCGGGCTCGCGTGGGCCTGCCGCTGGACGGCGTGCTGGCCGTCTTCACCGGCCGGCTGCTCAAGGGCAAAGGCCTGGAGATCCTGATCGAGGCGTTCGCGCGACTCGCGACCGAGCATCCGAATGCGCATCTCGTGATCGTCGGCTCAGGTGCAGGCCAGGTGCTCTCGGTCGAGGACGCGCTGCGCGCCGATGTGGCTGAGCGCGGGCTGGCGTCGCGCGTGACGTTCACCGGCCGCGTAGACAACGTGGAGGACTATCTGCGCGCAAGCGACGTCTTCGCCTTCCCGTCGCTCTACGAGGGCCTGCCTCATTCGCCGCTCGAGGCAGCCGCGGCCGGCTTGCCTGCCGTGGCCTCGCGCACTGGCGGCATCCCCGACATCGTCGTCCACGGCCAGACAGGCCTGCTCGTCGAGCCGGGCGACGTGGACGGCGTCACGGCCGCGCTGCGCACGCTCTTCGGCGATGCTGAGCTGCGCGAGCGATTCGGGCGGCGTGCTCGCGAGCTGGCGCTCGAGCGCTTCTCGCTGGTCGCTGTGAGCGAGCGCTATCGACAGCTATTCGAACGGCTGGCCGGCTCGCTAGCGCCGACGGTCTAGTTGATCGAGCACACGGCTACAGGTCCTGCATCGCAGGTGAGGATTGACCGCCCGGCCTTCCGGGACTACGCTCTCTCGCATCATGAAGCCACAACGCGCCTATTGGCCCAAACTCCTCGGCGCCGTCGCCGCGTGCGCCGCAGGTGTTGCCATCAGCGGCGCCCAGACTCGCGCCGCCGAACCCGCGTCCGCCCATGCCAACCTCGAGCTCCGATCGCCCGATGGCCGAATCGCGATCACGATAAACGCGTCCGGTGCCCTCAGCTACCGCGTTTCTGTGGACGGAACGCCGATCCTCGACGACTCGCGGCTCGGCCTGCGCTTGCACGACGGCGTGGTGCTCGGTCGCCACGTCACGCTCGTGAACGCGGAGCGCAGCGAGGCGGATGCGTCCTGGACCAACCCCTTTGGCAAGCGTCGCGACGTGCGCGACCACCACCGGGAGTTGACCCTGAAGCTGCGCGAGAATGGCGCCAACGGGCGCACGTTCGACGTGGTGTTCCGCGCATTCGACGACGGCATCGGCTTCCGGTATGTACTGCCTCGTGACGGCAGCAGCGTGGATTTCATTCTGGACGAGGAGCTCACGCAGTTCGCCTTCACNNTACGCGGGTTCTCAGGAGTGGGAGTTCCGCAAAGAGCGACTGTCTGACTTGCCGGTCGAGACGGTCACGGGATTGCCGCTTCTGACACAGACGCCCGCCGCGTGGGTGGCCGTGGCCGAGGCAGACCTTGTGGACTGGGCAGGCCTGTGGCTAGCCCGGGCACCGCAGAAGCCGGGCGCGGTGGGCGTGACGCTCCGCGCGAGGCTGGCCCCCCGGCTCGACGGACAGGGCCTGGTCAAGAGCACTCTCCCGCACGCCTCGCCGTGGCGGGTCCTCATGATCGGCCGCGAGCCAGGCCGGCTCATCGAGAGCGATCTCGTGCTCAACCTGAGCACGCCCTGCCAGCTCGCCGATCCGTCCTGGGTCAAACCGGGCCTGACCGCCTGGGATTCGTGGTGGTCCGGCATCGGGAAGAAAGACACCGCGACGATGAAGGAGTTCATCCAGTTCGCCAGCGAGATGGGCTGGCCCTATCAGCTCGTCGACGGCGGCTGGTACGTTGGCACCCACGCGGGCATCCCCAGACCCGGTTCCGACATCACCCAGCCTGCGCCCGACGTGGACATGAACGAGCTCCTGCGTTTCGCGGCGGAGAAGAAGGTGCGGCTCTGGGTGTGGCTCTATTGGACGGACGCGGCAGAGGGCGATGCCTTCAAGCGTGCCTTCGCGATCTATGAGAAGTGGGGCATCGCGGGCGTGAAGATCGATTTCATGGATCGGGACGACCAGGAAATGGTGAACTGGTACGAGACGGTGACTCGTACTGCCGCCGAGCACCACCTGATGGTCAACTTCCACGGGGCGTACAAGCCGACCGGCATGATCCGCACCTGGCCCAACCAGATCACGCGCGAAGGCGTCCTGGGCAACGAGTACAACAAGTGGAGCCGCCGCGTCACCGCGGAGCACCGCGTCACTCTCCCGTTCACGCGCTTCCTCGTCGGTCCCGGGGACTTCACGCCCGGAGGCTTTGTCAATCGCATGCCGGAGCAGCTTCGCATCCGTGTGGACCAGGCCGAGGTGCAGGGCACGCGGGCCGGCCAACTCGCCCTGTTCGTGGCCTACGAGAGCCCNNTGCCGACCGTCTGGGACGAGACGCGCGTGCTCTCCGGCACCCCGGCCGAGGATCTGGTGATCGCGCGGCGCTCCGGCGACTCCTGGTTCTTGGGCGCGCTCACCAACAGCTACCCGCGCACCCGTTCGGTGAAGCTCGACTTCCTGGCCCCTGGCAAGTGGAAGATGCGCTTCTGGCACGACACGCGCCGGACCCTGGAAGTGGACCCCGAGGACATTCAGATCGAGGAGCGCACCGTATCGGCAGGCGACACGCTCGACATCCTTATGGCAGGCGGCGGCGGGGCTGTGGCGCACTTCGTTCCGGTGCGCTGACAGCTCGGCAGGAGGCGCCGACCGCCGACGGCCACTTCTACAACGGCGGCGCACCGGCCATCTGCCAGGCCTTGATCGTCTGGACGGGGTGGATGAGCATGATGACGTTGAGCGTCAGGTTGTCTCGTACGCAGAGCAGCATGCCCAGCTCCATCAGGAGCACAGCCACGATGCTCCAGCGGAGGCGCGCCTTCTGTGCGATCGCAAATCCCAGCGACATCATCGCCACGTCGCTGAGCGAGTTGAGCACGCTATCGCCTTCATAGCCCAGCGCGATCGTCACGCTGCGGTAGCGGTTGATGATGAGCGGTGAGTTCTCGAGGATCTCCCAGCTCGCCTCGAGCAGCACGGCCATCAGGAAGCGGTAGCGCACCGGCACTCTCCGCGCGACGAGCCAGAGCAGGCCGTAGAAGAGGAAGCCGTGGACGACGTGCGAGAAGGAGTACGGGTCGGCCAGGCGCTGCGATTGCTCGACGCTCCAGATGTTGCCCTCCCAGAATCCGAATCGTCCGTCCGGGCCAAAGGGCAGCCGCCCCATCCGGAGCTCGACGCCGGCCGTGATGACGAGTATGGCCAGCGCAGCGGCGACGATCCAGGCGTGGCGTCTCACGCCGTGAGCATACCCGGTCACTCTCCGCCGGGGCGGCCGTTCAGCACAGGTTGCGTCGCGCCCCCGTGCTGCTCGAGATGGGGAAGGCCTGGGTCGACCGTGAGGGCGCTGGGCGTGTCGGCCTTGGCCGAGAGGAAGCGACACGGCGGACAATCCGCGAGCCCCTTCAAAGCCAGCACGACGCAGCGCGCTGCGATCTCGGCGCCAGCGCTGGTCGTGTGGGTGTGTTCATCGGCAAAGAGCGCCTCAACCGCCGCCGGGCCCAGCTCCTCGTAGCGGCGGGCGATGATCTCGTTGAGATCGACGAAGGCCACACCCGCGTCACGCGCAACCTCGGCAGCCCACTTGCCGTAGTCCTGGCTGGCGCGCTCGATGCGGCCGTCCTTCCAGATCTTCCTAGGCACGGGTGAACAGACGACCGGCGTGACCCCCTTGGCCTTCGCGTCGGCGAGGTACTTGCGCAGGTACCAGCCATACGTGTGCACCACCTCGTGCTGTTTGGTGAGGAGATTGTCGATCTCCTGGGTCTCGTCCCCCGTNNAGGACCGCCAGCGTCTGGTCCCAGAGTCCCTGCGTGATGTAGGTCCTCGTGCTGCGCCCTCCCAGTGCGCGGTTGACGACGTTGATCCGGGCGGAGTCGAACAAGGCGGCCAGCGGCTCACCCCAGCCCCACTGGCCGTTCGCGCCGTCGCCCTCTCCGTTCCTGACGGTCGAGTCGCCCACGAGAACGAGGGACGGCAGCTTGGGATCGGCAGGTTCAGGCAGCGGCCGTTGGCGAAGGACGCCCGAGCCCGGGTCTTGGGCCCGCACGCTACCGACGGCAAGTCCGGACACCAGGAAGAGGGGCAACCAGAAGAGACGGCGTCGGAGGTACGGGACGAAGGCGCAGGGGGTTGACATGATTCTCCAGCGGAGGCGCGCTGTCCGGGCGATCGCGAATCCCGGCGACATCAT
>PMCG01000040.1:373-6764 GCA_003155335.1 Acidobacteriota bacterium | reverse complement strand
GTGCGTTGGTGGGCCCACACGCGCGTGAGCCTGGCTGACGAGAGCTTGCTCGAGCACATGGCGCGCGCAGGCTGCGATCACGTCGGCTTCGGCATCGAGAGCGGGAACCCGGAGATTCTGCGCGGCATCTCGAAGGACGTGGACCTCGAGAAGGCCGCCCGACTGGTCGCGGCTGCCAAGCGCGCGGGCATGGCGACCGAGGGGTTCTACATCATCGGCCTGCCGCACGAGACGCGCGCCACGGCATGGGACACGATCCGCTACGCGGCTGGGCTCAACACCCGTCACGTCTCGATCGGACTGATGGTGCCGTACCCGGGCACCGAGATCTACGAAATGGCGCGGCGCGGTGCCGGCGGTTATCGACTGATATCGAGTGACTGGCGCGACTTCAACAAGCAGCTCGGGCACGCGCTCGAGCTCGAAGGCCTGACGCGGCCCGAGATGGAGCGCCTGCAGCTCATCGGGTACGTCTACTTCTTTCTGCGCAACGGACGCGTGGTGGATTTCCTGCGCTTTTGCTGGCAGAACCGCGTGGAAGGCTGGGCGTTCCTGTGCCGCTTCGTCCCGAAGCTTCTGGGACTGCGCCGCGATCCGCGAGCCTGTTGATCAGGAGGTCTCGAGGCGCGACTCGTGACCGCCTCGGGCAGCGCTCGACGGCCTAGCCATGATCGTTTGCTATGATCATTTGGTTGACACTGCTGCGCCGGCAGCCTAGGCTCGCGCCACGGGCCGCATCGCAGGAGGTCTGGATGGCTGGATCAGGCCGCGTGTGCGTCGCGACGGTACTGGGAGTCCTGCTGGCAGCGACTGGCGCTGGCGCGGCGGATGCGACGCTGGGCGCTGAGGTCGACTCGGCACATGTGTGGCGAGGAGTCACGCTCAACAGCACGCCGGTTCTCGTGCCGCAGCTCGACGTGCGCGGGTGGAAGCTGTACGGCCTGCCAATCGTCGTTCGCGCGCGAGGTTATCTCAACATCGGCGACGAGGGCGGCATCTTGCCCGCGGCCAAGCTCGCGAAGATCGATCTCGAGGCCGGCATCGAGCTGCCGCGCGGCTTCACGCTCTCGTACATCGAGTACGCCTTTCCCACGGTCGTCGGGCTGCGCGAGGTGCGGCCTGGCGAACCCGATCGACCGCACTACCTCGCAACGCGGGAGGTGGCGCTGGGCTGGCGATGCCGTGGCGCAGTCCAGCCGTGGCTCACGGTCTACCGCGACGTCGGCGAGCTCGACGACTTCTTCGTGGAGCTCGGTCTTGGCAGGAGCCTCAAACTCTCTGACCAGGCCGAGCTTAGTCTCGCGACGTCGGCCGCGTATGCCGGCAAGCGCTACGCCCTGGATCACGGGGGCACCCGCGAAGGCTTCCACAACTACGACCTGCACGCACGACTCAACTACCGCCCGCTCGCCACGCTGAGCCTGGCGGTCCACGCCGCGTACACGCGATCCTTCCGCGACTCCCTGCCCAAGCAGCCTGTCAGCTTCTATGGCGGCCTCTCGGCGAGCGTGAGGTACTGAAGGGAACACGCCCACTCAGCCACGGCGCAGGCGTTGCGGCGCATGGCCCCGTGCGTTCTCGTCGTCGCGGTCGTCTTACGGTGCTATGCTCACGCAGACTCGGCAGCGCGAGCGCGGCCAAGCCGATCAACCTAAGCGAGATGGCGACACTCAAGCTCGTGGTGGAACCCGACCAGGTCGTGTCCGATGTGGCGCACGAGCTGGTGGAGCGTCTGCGGGACATCGTGCGTCAGCTTCGTTCCGACGCCGTTTGGAACTGCTGGGTCAGCTCCGGCGCGCACGGCCTGTCGGTGCGTCTGCAGGAAGCGCGCCGTGTGGTGCCTCGCGGCGGGCCGCGGGATTCCACGCGAGTGACGTACTCGGGTGGCGGCACAGTCGACTTTCTCATCGCGGACGTCGCAGCCTGGCTCCGCATGGGTTGGATCGGGCCCTCGCCGCCGGCTAGCCCGGCGACGCGACGCCAAGCTGACGGATCGACTCGCCGCTCCCGCCGCAAGTGAGCCCGAGGCTATCAACTCCAAACCACCGCTCCTGGGACGCACGCTGGGACAAGCGCACGCGTGCGGTCCAAAGGAACTAGCGCAGTGGCTCCGGTGCAACATCCTGAGCGAGGTCGGCGAGTGTGGCGACGCGAGAGCGATCCACAGACTCTGTGGAAAAGGTGTGGGCGGCGCAGCCGGAGCCCCGCTGCTGCTCACACTTCTCCGGATTGCACACTGATGCAGCAGTCGGTTGGGGCACTCGCTCGCGCAGCGCGGTCGCGCGTCGTCAACGCCGCGGATCGGTCGAGCGCTTGTCGTCGCGAGTCATTTGGTTGCAGCCGATTGGCATGGCGTGTGCCGTGAGCAGTGTCGCGAACCGCGCGGCCGCGTTGCTCTCTGGCCACAGCGCGGCGATGTGGCCAGAGGCGAGGCAGCGCCGAGCTAGAATAGGGACCTCGATGGCCTCCATGACCGCATCGACCGCGCGCGATGCCTCTTGCCCAGCCGGGCAGTTCTGGCGCACCGGCGGCGCGGGCGCCCTGGTCGTGCTCGCCCGTGGCTGCTCTATAAAGAGGATAGTGATCGCGCCGCTCGGCGACGCGCTCGCCAAGGAAGGAAGCGACGGGTGAAGCGGCGTCACGGGAGACAGTCGCCGGACACCAGCAGCCCGGAGACCGCACGCCCGTCGCGAGGGCAGCCTGCGCCGCACCGCATCTGGGGCCACGATCACGACGAGGAGGCGTTGCGCCAGATGGAGCGTGCCGTGCGCCTGCCGGTGTCGGTCATGGGCGCGCTCATGCCGGATGCACACGTCGGCTACGGCTTGCCCATCGGCGGCGTGCTCGCGACCGACAATGCCGTGATCCCGTACGCGGTTGGCATGGACATCGCTTGTCGCATGCGCATGAGCGTGCTCCCACTGCCGGTGTCCGCGCTCGAGGGCGAGCGTGAGCGCTTGCGCTCGGCCATCGAGCGGGAGACGCGCTTCGGAGTCGGCGCCGAGTTCAAGCAGCGCCGCCAACACGATGTCATGGACCAGGATTGGGGCGCCTCACCGCTGACGCAGCGTCTCAAGGACAAGGCCTGGTCGCAGCTTGGCACCTCGGGCAGCGGGAACCACTTCGTCGAATACGGCGTGCTGACAGTGCTGCGGGAGGGCATGGGCGTCGCGCTCGGTGAGTACTTGGCGCTGCTTTCTCACAGCGGCAGCCGCGGAACCGGCGGCCAAGTGGCGACACACTACAGTCAGCTCGCAATGCGCCTGCATCCCGAGCTGCCGCACGAGCTCTCGCAGCTGGCCTGGCTCGATCTCGACCGCGAGGCTGGCCAGGAGTACTGGGCCGCGATGGAGCTGATGGGCCGCTATGCCGCGGCCAATCACGAGCTGATCCACCGGCACGTCTGCCGCGCGTTGGGCGTCGAGCCGCTGACGGTGATCGAGAACCATCACAACTTCGCCTGGCGCGAGACGCACGCCTTGCCCGGCGGGCAGCGGCGCGAGGTGATCGTGCACCGCAAGGGGGCCACGCCGGCCGGGCGCGGCGCGCTCGGCGTCATCCCGGGATCGATGGGGGCGCCAGGCTACGTTGTGCGCGGTCTGGGCGAGCCCGCGTCGCTCAACTCCGCAGCGCACGGTGCAGGCAGGCGCATGAGCCGCAAACGGGCCGCGCAGCAGTACTCCTGGAACGATCTCAAGGAAGTGCTGCGGCAGCGTCGCGTCGAGCTGATCTCCGCGGGGCTGGACGAGGTGCCGATGGCGTACAAGGACATCGAGCAAGTCATGGCTGCGCAGACAGACCTTGTCGAGCGCATCGCGCGCTTCGATCCGCGCCTGGTCAAGATGGCGCCCGGAGGCGAACGGCCGGAGGACTGACGGCGCCCTGTTCGTCGCTCAACGCGAGGCAGACGCTGGTCGCGGGCTGCGCGCGCCTCATTGGGGCGCTGTTCCCAGATGGCCGTCGGGGAATGTCGAGATGGCCAAGGAGCCGCGTCCTCGGGTCGTTCCCAGCTCCTCCATCAGCTCAACAAGTGCCGCCGCAGTGCGCGCAGGGTCGTGCCGCACGAGGGAAGTCGTTGACATCACGTCGGCGAGCTTGACGGTGCCCACACCCATGCGCTGCAGGTCGTCGACATCCGCGCGCACCAGGTACGCCTCCTCGGCCTGATAGCTCAGCAGCAGTTTGGGGGGGATCTGCCCCGGCTGGGCTCCGTGCGCGAGCACCGCATCCGGCGTGCGGCCGGCGTAGTGGGCGATCTGAGCCACGTGGTGCGAGGCCGCGTAGCCGTCCGTCTCCCCGCGCTTCGTCATCAGGTTGACGACATAGATGACAGGTGCAGCGGCTCGCTGGAGTGCCTCGGGGATCCCGCGCACGAGCAGGTTGGGAACCGTCGAGGTGTAGAGGTCTCCCGGCGCAAAGACGATGAAATCGCTTTCCTCGATCGCTCGCACGGCCTCTGGATTGGCGCTCGCTTCCGGCTCCAGATAGACCCGCCGGATCGGAATTGCGGGATCGTGCTGNNAGATTCGCGTGGTCCCAGGTGACGGCAATGACCTGGCCGCGAATCTTGAGGATGCGGCCAATTGCTGCAATGGCGTGCTGCTCTGAACCCAGGAGCTTCGTGGCGGCCAGGAAGAACAGGTTGCCGAAGTTCCTGCCTTCCAGGGGCGCCTCGACGAAGCGGAACGAGAACAGCTGGCGCAACAGCTCGCTCTCCTCCGAGAGGGCCACAAGGCACCGGCGCGCATCTCCAGGCGGCAGCACACCGAACTCATCCCGCAGGCGCCCCGAGTCGCCACCGGAGTCCATCATGCTGACGATGGACCGGATCCTGAGCCCTGTGAAAGGGCGGAGCCCGCGCAGGACGTTGAAGGACCCTGTTCCTCCGCCGATGACCGTTACGGTTGCGTCCACGTCTATTGCCTCGCCCAATCGCGCAGCTCGGCGGCGACGGAGTTTCCTTTCAGGCCCTCGACCCAGCTCTGCGTTTTGCAGAGGAATGCGACCGGGGCCTTGAGCCCAGGAAGCAGGTCAACCCCGGGAAGCAGTGTGGCGACCTGCTCGCGCAACCAGACGAGCAGGTCCTCCAACCGCGCGAAGCGCCCGGCAGAGAGTGCCGCATATAGTCTCGGCACCACCTGTTGCTCGAACTCGATCTTGCCGTCGAGGTCGATCATGTCAGGCAAGAGCAATGCCGCTTCGCCCAGGCTGAGTCCAATGCGCGCCAATAGTTCTCCGTAGACGCACCGCGCGACTGACTCTGCCGCGGCGCTCAGCGCGTGCAGGAGCGCCGAGCCCCGCTGCGCGCCGAGCCCCGAGGTGCTGTCGGGAAGGAGCTGGCAGTAGAACTTCAGCTTGGGCTCGGTTCCCGACGGTCGCACGGCAACCTGGAAGCCATCGGTCAGAATCTGCACCACGTCCCGCGGCAGCCGCTCGCTCTCGCTCGAGAAGGGGCCGAAGGCCTGCTCGTCCGAGTAGTCGACGACTCGCCGCACTGGCTCGCCGGCACACGTGGAAGGCGGCGCGGTGCGGAGCGCGCTCATGATCCGGTCTTTCCTGAGCATCCCCTGGCTGCCGGTCATGGTGATCGAGCGGCTGGCGCTGTGGAACGCTCCGACCTCCTCGAGGATCCGCACGTAGTAGTCGAGCAGCGTCTCGCCTCCCGCGCGCAGGCGCTGGTACAGGGCCGCCAGGTACATGCACGCCGGCGTGGCATCCTTGTCCCTGATCGTCGGGACCATCATCACGCCGTGACTCTCCTCAGCGGCCAGCACCAAGTCCTTAGCGGCGGCGCGAACGTGACGGAAGCGGCCGTCGCGGTCCAGGGCTTTCAGCGCATCGGCGATGTACTTGAATCCCACCAGAAGGTCGTCGATGAGCTGAGACCCAGCGCTGCGCGCCACGATCGAGCCCAGGATCCGGGTGGTGACCAGCGTCTCGATGACCAGTCCCTTGCGCCGTGGCCCTTCGGGGTCCAGCAATAGGAAGTAGCAGAGTATTGCCGCGATCTGATTGCCGTCGAAGTGCTGCCAGGAACCGTCGGGGAGCTTGACTTCCACCCCCACGCGGTCCGCATCCGGGTCAGAGGAGAGGACGATCCCAGAGCCGATGCTGTCCGCGAAGGAGCAGGCCGGTCCGGTCGACTGCGGCACCTCTGGATTGGCGGTCTTGAACGGGATCACGGCAAAGGTGCCGTCAGGTCCCTGGTCTGGCGGAACCGCGAAGGGGAAACCCAGACGCGTGAGCACATCGCCGACGGTGGTNNCACGTAGCGCTCGTGCAACTGGCGGGGTGTGGCGCGGACAAGCCCTTGGTCGAGTGCCTTGGCAAAGGGGAGCCTCTGGACCTCGGTGACGTCGCGCATGGCATCGAGCAGGCGCTGGTCCTCGGG
>PMCG01000040.1:0-320 GCA_003155335.1 Acidobacteriota bacterium | reverse complement strand
AGCACGGCGCTGTCCGATTCGGGGTCGACCATGTAGCAGACGATGCCGTTGGCCGCGTAGATCTCGCACGCCAACTTGGCGAACGCGCGCGAGGAGCAGCCCCGAAGCGGGTGGTCTGGTTTCAAGAAGGAATAGACGCCGCTGATGTCGTGAAAGACGCGCACGTCGTTGGCCACCACCACGGCCAACTCAGCGCGACCGGCGCGTTCGGAAAAGGCGGCGCGCAGTGAGTGGCAATGCCCCTGGACAGACATCGCCACTGTGGTCGGGTTGATCCGGTTGGCGCCATAGCCGACCCGTCCGCGGCGTCCGCCGGTGCC
>PMCG01000077.1:6025-8846 GCA_003155335.1 Acidobacteriota bacterium | reverse complement strand
CCGCGCGGCGTCGTCGGCGTCGAGTGGTCCATCGTCGCCAGCGTCCGCCCTGGCCGCCGCACTTTGAGACCGCGCTCGCGCAGCATGGTGAAGGCCTGCGGCGAAGTCACTTCGTGGACGAGGTGCAAGTCGACGTAGAGGATCGCGGGTGTGTCAGCCGTCGCAGGACGCACGATGTGCGCGTCCCAGATCTTCTCGAAGAGCGTTCTCGGTTTCATGATCGTGTATTCACCCACTTGTAGGCCGCGGCCACGACGAACGGCAATGCGACCGTTCCGCCGAGGACGATACCCGCATGGTACGAGAGATCAAAGGTCAGGATCACGTGTTGGACGACGATGAGCGCAGTGACGACCACGCCCAAAACAAGGGCCACCGTGCGCGCGAGCGCAAACGGCTGCTGCGGCCGGACGAGCGCGAAGAAACCGGCCAGCAGCAGTAGCACGACCAGAAAGAACGCCGGCATGAGCAGCCGCTGCGGCAGCAGGTCCTGATCGAACTGGACCCAGACGCGGCCAGCGACGACCGCGACGCCCAGCCAGAGCCACTCACGCCAGCCGAGTCGCGCGAAGACCTCCGTGCTCATTGCCACCCCATTGNNCGCTAGCCTTTCTTTTCGCGCTGCCTGGCCAGATGCAGCTCGACCGAGTCCGCCAGCGCCATGCTCGAGGCCTCGATGACGTTGTCGGCCACGCCGATGGTGGTCCACTGCTCCTCGCCGTAGGTGGCCTCGAGCAGCACACGCGTCCTGGCCGCAGTGGCCCGCTCCGGGTCGAGGATGCGCACTTTGTAGTCCGTCAGGTGGACGTCGGCCAGAGACGGAAACCGGCCGGCCAGGGCCTTGCGCATCGCGCGATCAAGGGCATGAACCGGCCCGTCGCCTTCGGCCACGACGTGACACACCTCTCCGTCCACGCGCACCTTGACCGTGGCCTCGATGAACGTGTCATGGCCACGTCGACGCTCCGAGAGGATCACGACATCTTGGATGTCGAAGGGCGGCACGTAGGCCGGGTCGTTGCGGCGCACGAGCAGTTCGAAGCTGCCCTCGGCGGCCTCGAACTGGAAGCCCTCGTTCTCAAGCTCCTTGATGCGCGCCACGAGCATCTTCTCGTCGCCGCGGGTGTCGATGCCCAGCTCAGCGGCGCGCACGCGCACGTTGCCGCGCCCCGCGAGCTCGGACACGACCACGTGCCGCCGGTTCCCGATCTGCTCCGGCGGGATGTGCTCGTAGCTCGCCGCGACCTTCTCGACCGCCGAAACGTGCACACCGCCTTTGTGCGCAAAGGCCGACTGGCCGACGTAGGCCGCGTGTGGCTCCGGGCGCATGTTCGCGATCTCGCTCACCGAGCGCGACAGCTCGGTCAGATGCGCGAGCTTCTCCTCGGAGACACACGTGTGCCCCATCTTCAGTTGCAGCGCCGGGATGATGGCGACGAGATTGGCGTTGCCGCAGCGCTCGCCGTAGCCGTTGATCGTGCCCTGCACCTGCGTGCAGCCAGCCTCGACCGCGGCCAGGGCGTTGGCCACAGCCAGCTCGCCGTCGTTGTGCGGATGGATGCCGAGCGGTGTGGCGAGCTCGGCGCGCACGTTCGTGACGACGTCCTTGACCCAGGACGGCAGGCTGCCGCCGTTGGTGTCGCAGAGCGCGATCCAGTCCGCGCCCGCGTCGGCCGCCGCGTGCAGCGTGGCCACGGCGTAGTGCGGGTCAGCGCGATAGCCGTCGAAGAAGTGCTCCGCGTCGTAGATCACCTCGCGCTTGTGACTCTTCAGGAAGGCGACGCTGTCGGCGATCATGGCCAAGTTCTCCTCCGGGGTCGTGCCGAGCACGTGCGTCACGTGCAGCAGCCAGGACTTGCCGAAGATCGACACGGCCGGCGTCTCGGCTTCGACCAGCGCTTTGAGGTTGGCGTCGTCGGCTGCGCGCGTCTTGGTCTTGCGAGTCGAGCCGAAGGCGGTCAACTTGGCGTGGCGCAAGCCCAGATTCCGCGCCTGGCGGAAAAACTCGGAGTCCTTGGGGTTCGAGGCTGGCCAGCCGCCTTCGACGTAGTGGATGCCGAAGCCGTCGAGCAGCCGCGCGATCTTGAGCTTGTCCTCGACCGAGAGTGACAGGCCCTCCATCTGGGTCCCGTCTCGCAGCGTCGTGTCAAAGAGCGCGACGTTCATCTCTTGCCTCCTGCTCTACACGCCCTTGGCGTTTGCGACGGCCGCTCGTTCCTCCGCCAGCGGCTTCTTGAGCGCGATACGGTTCACGACTTGTAGGAATGCCCGCGCCGAGGCCTCGATGATGTCTGTGCTCGTGAAGACGCCGCGGTGCGTGTAGCCGGCCTGTTCGACCTCGACGGCGACCTCGCCCATCGCGTCCTCGCCCACCGTGACACTGCGGACCTCGTAGCTCTTGAGCGCCAGGCTGGAACCGGTGACGCGCTGGATGGCCTTGAAGAGCGCGTCGATGGGTCCGTCGCCGCAGGCCGCCTCCTGGTAGCGCTGTCCATCGGCATTCTTGATGCTGACGGCCGCGGTCGGCAGGGCGCCGGTGGCCGTCGAGATGTGCAGCGATTCTATCTCCCAAAGCGCGGGCATCTGCTGGGCGCGGTCCTCGATCAGCGCGTTGATGTCGGCGTCGTAGATCTCCTTCTTCTTGTCCGCAAGAACCTTGAAGTCCTCGAAGAGCTTCTCGAACTCGGCGTCTGTGAGCTGGCAGCCGAGTTGCTCGACGCGGTCGCGCAATGCGTGCCGGCCGGAGTGTTTGCCGAGAACCAAGTTCGAGGCGGAGAAGCCGACGTCCTCGGGTCTCATGATCTCGTAGGTCGCCGGGTTC
>PMCG01000077.1:0-5973 GCA_003155335.1 Acidobacteriota bacterium | reverse complement strand
CCGATGCCGTTGATCGTGCACTCGACCTGGCGCGCGCCCTCGGCGACCGCCGCGAGCGTATTGGCCACGGCCAGGCCAAGGTCGTTGTGGCAGTGCACGCTGATCACGGCGCGCCCGTCGACGCGCTGCTTGAGGTGGCGGATCGTCGCGCCGAACTCCGCCGGCACGGCGTAGCCGACGGTGTCGGGGATGTTGATCGTCGTCGCGCCGGCGTCGATCGAGGCCAAGACGACCTCTGTGAGGAAGTCCAGTTCCGTGCGTGCCGCGTCCTCGGGGCTGAACTCCACGTCCTCGCAGTAGCCCTTGGCACGTCGGATGCCCTCCTGCGCTCGGCGCACGATCTCCTCCTTGGCCATCTTGAGCTTGAACTCGCGGTGGATGGCCGAGGTTGCCAAGAAGATGTGGATGCGTGGCCGCTTGGCGTCTTTGAGCGCCTCCCCGGCGCGGTCGATGTCGGCGTTGGTACAGCGCGCCAGGCCGGCGATCATTGGGCCTTCGACCTCGCGCGCCACTGCGCGTACAGCCTCAAAGTCGCCTGGCGAGGCGATCGGAAAGCCGGCCTCGATGACATCGACACCCAGATCCTTCAGCGCGTGCGCGACTTTCAGCTTCTCGGAGAGGTTCATGCTGCAGCCCGGGCTCTGCTCGCCGTCCCGTAGCGTGGTGTCGAAGACCGTCACTCGGTTTGCCGCTGCATCCGCCATGGCCATTACCCCTTCCTTTTGCGCCCAACAAACAAAAACCCCCGAGGTCGTCCTCGGGGGTCCCTCGATCTCATTCAATCGGCTCGCGCCTAGATCACAGGACCCCCATGCGGGCGAATAATAAGGATCGCCCGCAGGCCCAGGCCCAGCAGCAGCGCCAAAGAGGAGATGCCCTCTGTCGTGGTCGCCTGTCGAGCTCGCTCTGGGATCTTCATACCAAACACCGAAATCATATCGGCGGCACTGCGCGCTGTCAAGAGACCTCGCGATCGCGGCCGCGAAGGCGAACTGGAGCAGAGCGTGAGGGCGCGACGACGCGCCACGCCGCCATGTCGCGGCGAGGCGCGCCACGCTACTTATTCGTGCTGGCGGCCGTCCGACCCCAATCCGGACGGAACAACGGATCGGCCGTGAAGGCCTGATCGAACAGACGCGCGGCGCGTGCCTTGTCAGGATGGAACGGCTTCTTCTCGACGCGCTTGTAGATCGTGTAGCCAAGATAGTACGCCGCAGCCACATTGTTGGGATCCGCCCTGAGCGCCCTCTCGAAATCCACTTCGGCCTGGGCGAACTTCCGCTTCTTGTACTCGATGATCCCAGCAGTGATCGACACCCTGACAGCGGATGCATCGGCAGGCGGCGCCGCCGTGAGCGTTTGCGATTCAGACGCCTCAGGCGCCGGAGGAGGTGCGGCTTGAGCCAGCGTGACGAGCAACACCAAGTTCGGAATCACCATCAGGACTCCCCCTTTCGAACACACGCCTCGACCCAACGACTCGACGCGCCTAGTCTAGCCCGGTTTGCCGCTGGCGTGGCTTGCGGCACTTCACTTGGCAGCCGCGCTTCCTAGGCCCCCGCTGGAGGCAGCCGGCACGAGGCGGTGCAAACCGCCAGTGGCCGCGCCGGCCAATAGCTCGCCCGAGGAAGGCACGAGCGCCAGCGACCAGACCAGGCTCGATGGCAAGCCTTCCGTCGCGACCGGAGTCCAGCTCTCTCCCAGGTCCTCGCTGCGGTAAAGGCCGCCGTAGGTGTGGTCGGCCGCGAGCAGCGCGCGCGCATCGCCGCTCAGCACCAGCGTTGCGATGTCGGCCAGTGGCAGGCCGCCGCCGCGGATGCGCCAAGTGCGGCCCGCATCAGGCGACTTCAGCAGCCCACGCGTCGTCGCGGCAAAGAGCATCTCGTCGTCGAGCGGCGATGCGATGAGCCGGCGCACGACGCCCTCCGCCGGCGCGCCAGCCGTCCGGGTCCAGCTCAGCCCTCCGTCGTCGCTCGCGAAGAAGGCCAGCGGTGTCGCAGCGTGCAGCCGGCCGCTGCGACACGTCGCCGCCACGGCGCGCACGGACTCGCTCTCGCCGAGCTGCTGGCGCGTCCAGACGCGGCCGCCGTCAGCGCTTCGCAACAGCCCACTCGTCGTTGCGGCCAGCAGAGCGCCGGAGCGGACGATCGCCACGTCCACGACTCGCGGGTGCAGGTCAATGCCGTCGACCACGGTATCGAGCCGACGCCACGACGTCTCGCCTTCGTCGAGGACGAACAGTCCGTCGTCCGTGCCTGCCAGGAGTCCCTGTGTTGCCCGCGCCAGGACCAGCACCTCGCGCGCCTCGAGCCCCGTGCCCAGACGGCGCCATTCGACGTTCGGCCAAGCGGTCGCCCACACCCCGCCGTGCACGCGGTCGGCAGAGACGCCCCCGACGACACGGCCACGCTCCGCGTCGACGAAGACGCAGGTGACCGACCGCTCGAGCGGGCCGGCCGCGCTCGACGTCCAGGTCGCCCCGCCGTCGCCGCTGCGCACCACGCCGAGCCCGTCGCACCCGAGCAGGATGGNNACCTCCGGGCGTCGCGGGTCTTGCAGGAAGGCGCGCGTCCGCCGACTGCTGCTGGGAATGCCCTGGATCTTCGACCAATGCGCAGCGCCGTCGCTCGAGCGATAGATCCCGCTGCACGCCGTCGCATACACGCGCGTCGGCGAGCGCCGGTCGATCGTCAGTGTCATCACGTCCGAGTCCGGGATCATGCCAGTCGGTAGCAAGCGCCAGGTCTTTCCGCCGTCGGCGCTCTTCCACGGCAGACGCCACGTGCCGGCATAGATCACGTCCGGACTAGTCGGATCGATGGCGACAGAGCCGAAGTTGCGCAGGCCGGGTCGATCGGCCGGCTCTGAGGGATCGACCGGTGAGCTGATCCGGCGCCAGGACGCACCGGAATCGTCCGAGCGGAAGACGCCGTCCAACGCCACGGCGACGTAGACGCGCGGGTCGCTCGCTGCCACGGACAGCCCGCGCACTGCGTGGCCTGCGATCCCAGGGAACGGCGCAAAGCTGCGCCCGCCGTCGCCACTGAGCGCGACACCGCCGCCCGGACCGCCGACCGCCCAATACCCGAGCAGCACGTCGCCGGAGGGCGTCACGATGATGCCGTCCAGGCTCACGCCGCGCCGCGCCAGCCCGGGCGTCAGGCGCTGCCATTGCTGCCCTGCATCCTCCGAACGGTACAGAGCGCCGTCCGACGTCCCGAGGTAGACGACGCGCGGATCGCGTGGGTCGGCCGTGATGGCGCGAACATCGCCACCTGGAGGGCCGATCGGCTCCCATGCTGTCCAAGCCGGGGCCGCGCTCATGGCGGCGAGTGCGACTGCGCACACGCCAGGAAAGACGGTCCTCATCCACATTCCCGGTCCTGCCTCCTCACGCGCGCCCCAGCGCCCCCTCGGCGCGAGCGTAGGGGCGATTCATGAATCGCCCCTACTTGACCACCATGAGAAAGGCCAGGGCGATGCTCCGCCCTGGCCTTTGATTGTGGGGCACGGCACGCCCGCGCCCCTACGAGACTACTGGCCCTCGGGCAGCACAGCCCCGGCGGGCAAGTAGATGATGTCGACGCGGCGGTTCTTCGCGCGCGCCTCAGCCGAGCGTCCGGTGTCGAGCGGCTTGGTCGCGCCCGCGCTGCGAACGGTGACACGCGACTCATCGACGCCACCCTGCCGCACAAGGTAGTCCTTGACGGCCTCGGCACGTTTGCGCGCCGCGATCACTGGCAAACGCTCGGTGCTGTCGGCGTATCCGACGACGACCACACGGCCCTGCGGATCCTGCCGAGCGCGCAATGCCACGCCATCCAGGCACGCCTTGTCGACGTTGTTCAGACGTGCGGAGTTGCGCGCGAAACCGCCGGAGGTGCAGGTGATCGGCTCAGGTGCCCGCTTGGGCTCCTCGACGCGGATCGCGCACTGGGCCTGGGCCGTGCCGCCGCGACCATCGGAAGCGGTCACGGTGATCGTCACCGCGGCAGGAGCCACAACGCCAGCGCTGTCGAAGGTCGCCTCGCCCATCGCGCCGCTGATACGGCCAGCGGACGCGCTCCATGCGAGCGAAACCGGGTCGCCGTCCGGGTCGGAGGCCGTGGCGCGGCAGCGCACCGTCTCGCCAGGCAGGATGACGCTCTTGGAAACCTCGCACGCCACTGTCGGCGGCCGGTTCGTCGGCGGCACCGGGGGCGCCTTTGGCACGGCGATCGCGCAGCACTTCGTCCCCGGATGATATCCGATGGAGATCTGGCGACCCGTGTACGACTTCATCGTGCTGCCTGTTACGCCGGCGAAGTTGACGTTCCAGGAGATCGCCGGGCGAACGAAGATCCCATGCGCAAACCACACCACCGGGCCGACCACGAGATCGACCGGGCTCTGCTGGCCGTCGATGCTGTACTTCGTGCCCACCAGCTCGGCCTGAAGCTGGAAGATCTGACACGCGGGCAAGTTCAGGCCCAAGCCCCAGCGCAGTGCATTGCCGATGCTGACGCCGCTGGGCGAGCCATTGAACTGGTAGCCCAACATGGCGTGGATGTCAGCCTTGCGATTCAAGTGCTTGGAGAGGATCGCGTCCACACCGCCTGAGACAGCGCCGGTGCCGAGGCCGTTGTCTTTGTCGGCGGTGGGAATCTTGACCCGCGCCCTGAGCGCGAAGGCCACCGGGTCCTTGCCGTAGTCGTCGGCGAGCTGGTATTTGCCGCCCACCCAAATGTCGCCGAAGCCCGTCTGCCAGCGCGGATCGCTCAGCGCGGCGTTGCCGGCGAATGGGAGGTCGTTGAAGAAACCGGCGATCTCAGCGTGGGCCACCCGAACGCGATTCTGGATGCCCACTGATCCGAACAGCTCCAACTTGGGCGTCGCGCCGTAGGCGAAGGTGATGCCGTGGATCGAGAAGTCGATGTCCTTCGGATCCCGGTCGAGGTTGTCGCGGAACAGGCTCAGCGATACCTGGCCCTTCGGCAGCACGTACGCGGACGAAAGATGGAAGAGGCCCGTGTCGCCAGCGTAGGAAGGCGTCGCCGGATGGACCGAGTACTCTCTGCCGTCGAACGTTTCGATCCAGGTCTTGACTTCCTCGCGCTTGACCGTCCCCTGCTGATCATCACCGGCGGTCCCTTGTGCCAAGGCAGGGACCGTGAGGGCCAGGGCGCCAGCGACCGCCCAAGCGACCGTTCTTCGTGTCATGTACGTACCTCCTTCAATTTGTCGGCATCCAAAGCATAACGCAATGAGTGAATAACTCCAATACCATCCAGCCCGCCCCTAGGGGGGCACGCGCAAGCGGTTGTCAACGGGACTGCCGGCCGCTTTCTCGGCCAGCAGGCCGGCCAACTCGCGCTCCGCGCCCGTACGGACCTGGCCGTCGAGCACGAGCGCCCCGCCTCGTTCGCGCACGACAAGCTCCCGCAGCGAAAGCTGACTGTCGGCGGCCAGCGCGCGACGCACGCGTTCCACTCGCGTCGCCGTCGCNNCCGCGCGCGTGCAGATGATCCACCACGCTGGCAACGCCCAGGGTCTCGCGCGCTAGACGCAGCGCTGTCTCCGCCTGGCCGGCATCCGCGACCTCGCCGGAAAGCGTCACCTGCTTGCGGAAGACGCTGACATCGATAGACGCGTCGCCCAGATCGCGGTCGAGCGATAGGGCCAGGCGCGCTCGCATCTCGATGGTTCGATCGTCGAGGTTCTCGCCGAGCGTCCGCTCCTCGCTGCGCGTCGGCGCAGGGCCGCTGGTCACCTGCAGATGGTTGACGACCTGCCGCACGTGAGGCACGGCAGCCGCGAGCGCTTCCGCGCGGGCGCGCAGGGCCACATCGGGAACCTCACCTCGAAGCGTCACCACTGAGTCCTCCGCCGTCACGCTGATCTCGCAGCGCGCGAGATCGCGATGGACAGCGAGTGCAGCCTTGACCAGGCCCGCGATCTTGGCGTCTCCGACGCGCTCGCGTAAGGCGCCAAAAT
>PMCG01000308.1 GCA_003155335.1 Acidobacteriota bacterium | reverse complement strand
ATTCGCAGGTTTGGCGAATGAGGGCGCCGCGCTTCAGACGACAGAGCGGGCAGTGAGAGGCGGGGCCCCTCAGTTCGTCTGTCCGAGAAGTGCCTTCTTGAGGCGGGCGCTCGAAGGGTGCTCGCCCAGCCAGGCCCGGAGCAGCGCGCGGTAGACATCCTCGCCCGGGATTGGCTTGCCTTTCGGTTCGCCGTTCAGAAGCACGCATGTGCCCGCATCGGGCAGCCAGTCGACGCTGATGACATCGCCCTTCTTGCCTTCCTGAACGGCGAGCATAGTCGCAGTCAGCTCGTTGAAACGGCCCTGCACTGTTTGCAGCTCGCCAGGCGAGCTGTTCTCGCGGATGCCCTCGTTGAGCGCGTCGACAAGGTCCTGCGCCGGAAGCGTCCGCAGCAGAATGATGCTGACGCGCTTGGGACCCTCGAGCGCCAGCACGTCCGCTGGCGAGCTCTTCTTCTCGGCAAGGTAAAGGCTCGCGATGTACACTTTGAAGAACAGCTTTTTGCGCAGTCCGGCGCCGTTTAGGACCAGCTCGCACGTGCCGAGCTTCGTTCGCTCGGGCAGCTTGACGCCCGCGATCTCCGCCGCACTCGCGCCCAGCGAGACGGAGATCAGGCACGCCGCAAACGTGCACAGTCTCACCGATCGCCTCCCCCGGAGTCGCCGTCTCGACTTCGCGCCAACGTCCCCATGTCTTCGAGTCTAAGCCGGCGGAAGGGAAAGCACCAATCGATAGTCCTCGCGTGACCTATAGGGACTGTCGGAGGTGCCGCCACTCCTGCGGTCGTGTTCCCACGCCAGGGAACCCGTTTCCATGGCGCATTCGAGCCCTGCTCGATCGCGCGAAGCGTGACGCGGAGCGTCTGACCAGCCCGACGTAGGCCACGTACGCCACGATCCCCACGGTGATCACGAGCACGGCCGCCTTCAGTGCGGTTGCGTGGTGGACGAGCGCGTAGATCTCGATCGGCAGGTAGAGCGTGCCAGACAGGATCGCGAGCCACTCGCCCCAGACGCGCGCACGCCAAAGGCCATAGGCCTCCACACTGCGGGTGAGCGCGTAGGCGAAGGCCCCGCAAGCCAACAGCCACAGTCGAGTGTCGGTCAGCCGCGTGGCAGCCTCGATGAANNNGCCACTGTCCTGAGTCCGGTCGCGGCAGTGCGATGGATCCTCATAGCCGTGGTCCAGCTCGGCGGGGATCGGCAGCTAGGTCCGGACAGAGACGCGCAGACGGTGGCATGAAGCGACAAACCGTCCGAGCGCCCCCTGTCAGCGCCGCCTCAATACATCCCGCCCATCCCGCCACCCTGTGGCATGCCGCCGCCCATGGCGCTCTCTCCCTTCTCGCTCGGGATCTCGCAGATGACCGCCTCGGTGGTGAGGAGCAATGACGCGATGGACGCGGCATTTTGCAGCGCGGAGCGGACGACCTTGGTCGGGTCGATGACGCCCGCGTCGACCAAGTTCTCGTAGACTTCCGTCTGGGCGTTGAAGCCCTCGTCACCCTTCATCTCGCGGACCTTGCCCACCACCACAGCGCCCTCGTGTCCGGCGTTGTTCGCGATCTGGCGCAACGGCTCTTCCAGCGAGCGCAGGATGATGCTCACGCCCACGGCCTCGTCTCCTGTCGCCTGCACGGCCTCGACGGCCTTGGTGCAACGCAGCAGCGCCACGCCGCCGCCCGCGACGATGCCCTCTTCGACAGCCGCCTTGGTCGCGTGCATCGCGTCCTCGACNNTGCAGCTTCTCGCGATCGTAGTCGGAAGTCGTCTCGTCGACCTGAACACGCAGCTGCTTGACCCGCGCCTCGATGTCCTTGGTCTTGCCCGCACCCTCGACGATGGTGGTGTTGTCCTTGTCAATGGTGATCTTCTTGGCCTTGCCCAGGTCGTCGAGCTTCAGGTTCTCGAGCTTGATCCCCAAGTCCTCGGTGATGGCCTTGCCGCCGGTCAGGATCGCGACGTCCTCCAGCATGGCCTTGCGGCGGTCGCCNNAGCCCGGGGCCTTGACCGCGGCCACGCTCAGCGTCCCACGCAGCTTGTTCACCACCAGCGTTGCCAGGGCCTCGCCCTCCAGGTCCTCGGCGATTATCAGCAGCGGCTGACCCAGTTTCGCGACCTGCTCCAGAACAGGCAGGAGGTCCTTCATGCTGGAGATCTTCTTCTCGTGGATCAGCACGAGCGCGTTCTCGAGCACGCACTCCATCCGCTCAGGATCGGTCACGAAGTACGGCGAGAGNNTCCTTGCCGACCTTCTCCATCGCCTGGGCGATGATGTCCCCGATGGTCGCGTCGTTGTTCGCGGAGATGGTGCCGACTTGCGCGATCATCTTGCCCTTGACCGGCTTGCTGAGCCTCTTCAGCTCCTCTGTCACCGCAGCGACGGCCTTCTGGATGCCCCGCTGCAAGGCCATGGGGTTGGAGCCGGCCGTGACGTTCTTGCTGCCTTCGCGGTAGATCGCCTGCGCGAGCACGGTCGCAGTGGTGGTACCGTCGCCAGCCACGTCGGAGGTCTTGCTCGCGACCTCGCGCACCATCTGGGCGCCCATGTTCTCGATCGGCTCCTTGAGCTCGATCTCTTTCGCCACTGTCACGCCGTCCTTGGTGATCAAAGGCGCGCCGAACTTCTTGTCAAGGACGACGTTTCTGCCCTTGGGTCCGAGCGTCACCTTGACGGCATCGGCCATGCGGTTGACACCGCGCAGGATCCCCTGCCGGGATTCGTCGCTGTACGTGATCTGCTTCGCCATAGGATTCGCTCTTTCCATGAATCCGCTCAGCGGATTCCTAAAGCGGCGCCTCACGCCGCGGGGAGATCTCAGAAGGACTCTGTGACAACAGAATCCTCACGCAAGGATGGCCAGGACGTCGTCCTCCCGGAAGATCAGCACGTCCTCGCCGTCAATCTTGATCTCCGTCCCGGAGTACTTCCCGAACAGGATCTTGTCGCCGACTTTCACTTCAAGGGCGATCTTAGTGCCGTTGTCGAGGATCCTGCCGTTGCCGACAGCGAGGACTTCGCCCTTCTGGGGCTTTTCCTTGGCCGTGTCAGGGATGATGATGCCTCCCTTGGCCGTCTCCTTCTCCTCGATCCGGCGAACCAACAGGCGGTCATGCAGCGGCCGTACTTTCATCGCAGTCCCTTTCTTTGAGTTCGATCGACTGGTCCGAACACCGGGATGGCGACACGCGCCGGCGCGCCTTCGGTGTCCGCTATCACCTGCGCCACAGAGCGAGATGACCGCATCGCCAACGTGAGCGCGGCGGACAATGTCAGGAAGCCGAGCACGCCCACCCACACCAAGCCACTCCAGGGCAGCACCGAGGGGGTGAAGACAGCCCAGACGACCGACATCAAGGCCAACCAGGCGAAAACGCTGATCCATCGAATCGACATGTGAACCCTTAACCCTCTCTTTGCGCCTTGCGCAGAGGCAGTACCGCCTCCGACCACCGGAGCGACCACGCACACTGCTGCGTCCGCCTCGGTTCAATCAATTTACGCTGTGGGTCGTTGAAGGTCCAATTCATTGTTGGGAGCTGAACCATAGGTCGGACCGACGCCATGTCAGCTCCCCCGCACTTGTCACAGGGATAGGTGAACGCCGAAGCCGAAGGACTGGACCTCTCGATCGAAGAACTGGCCGTACGGGCAACATACCCCTCGCGTGCAGCCAGTGGGCGGCCGCGGCACAGCGCGGTCTGTCAACGCAAAGTAGAAACGTGTCCCTGAGAGCTGAGCGTGTAGGCGGCGTCGAGTACGCGAGTGTGGCGCAGGCTGAAGATGACGTCGAGGTCGTGGTTCTTGGTCAGATGTCGGTGTGCGTCGC
>PMCG01000053.1:3715-10623 GCA_003155335.1 Acidobacteriota bacterium | reverse complement strand
GCGACGGCGCTGTGACGCTCGTGTGAACTCTGGGTGAATCCGGCGCGCGGCACCGCGCCCCCGGTGGATTCCGCTACCGACTGCGGCTCGTCAGCACACGCTCGGCAGCGGCGCGGACGAGTGGGGCGAGCCGGTCGCTGGCAGCCACGCGGGCGAGGTCGCGCGGCGTGAGTGCGCTCACGTGAGCCAGGGCAAAGGCCAGGGGCGTGCGCGGTTGCAGGACCAGCGCCAACCGCACCGCATAGAACTCCCTGCAGCGCGCTGATTGCGAGATCGCCTCGAGCAGGATGCGCGCCGGCGCTTCGCAGTTGATCGCGCGCAGCAGGTCGTCCGGCAGGACACGCGGGTTATCGAGGGTCGCCTGGACGACCTTGGGATCGCGATCCCCGAGCAGGCGCGACAAGATCGAGCGACCGGCGATTCGGCCAAGGGCGATGCGCTCGCCCAGCTTGAGATCCGGGAGCATCTCGGCCAGCAGCGCATCGGCGCGCACCCTGACCATGCCGTTGACCCAGGGCGCGGCGGAGACCGTCGCCAGCGCACGCCACGGGAGTTGCGGCAGCAAGCGTAGCGACAGGGTCGTGTCGGCGCGGGGATTGGTGACGAGCGCCGTCAGCACGAGCGAGCGACTGGCCCAGGGCTCGGTGCGCGCGACGTGCTCGAGGAACCTTTTGGGCAAGGCGCGTCGCAGCAGCGCGAGCATGACACTGTCCGGGGGTTCCCAACCGGCGATCAGCTCCCCGAGCGCGTCCGCGCTCTCGCCAGCCTGGACGATCTCGGCGTACAGCCGATCGACGTCGTCGGTGGCGCGCCCCAACGCTCACCTCACAAGCGCGCGGGACACCCCGCGGCGTCACGTATCTCGCGCACAACGCGCCCGAGCTGTCCGGCAGGCGTCTCGATAAACAGCCGGATGGCTGCCACGCCGCGGGCGCCTGCGACTGTCACGGCAGAGGAGCGCGAGGCGTCAATCCCGCCGACCGCATGCACCGGAATGCGCAGGCCGCGCGCAACACCTGCCAGCGCGTCCAGGCCAACGGCACGGTGCTCTTTGCCGGGCGTCGGAAACACCGGCCCGAAGAGGACGAAATCGGCGCCGCCCTGCTCTGCGCGCAAGGCCGCGTCGAGCGAGTGACACGAGGCCCCGATCAGCAGGTCAGGGAATACCGCGCGCACCGCTGCCACATCCAGGCCGGCCTCCGGGAGCTCAACCCCATGCGCGCCTGCCGCGATGGCCACGTCGGGTCGGCCGTTCACGAGCAATCGCGTGGCGCGGTCGTCGATCGCGACGAGCAGCTCGCGCGCCAGCGCGATCAGTGTCCGCGCGTCGAGATCCCTCTCGCGCACTTGCACGAAGTCCACGCCGGCGTCGACCGCCTCGCGCACGATCTCCACCAACCGACCCTGCGACCGCTCGCGGTCGGTGATCAGCGTGACGTCAAGACGAGATGCGTGCGGCTGTGCCGCGCAGATAGGCATGCACTTCGACTACCGCGAGAAGGAGGTTGACCAAGCCGAGACCGCTCACCGCGCCGCGCAGGAACGGGTTCAGCGCGACGAGGCGCAGGAGCGGGTGAAGTTGCAGGAGTTGGTTCGTGTCCCAGAGGCTCGTCCAGGGACTGACGACGAGCACCACTCCCATCAGGAGCGCGCTGGTCACAGAGAGGAGTGTCGTCACCAGGGCCGGATGTCCTCGGTGTGACGGCCCTGAAAGCGCAGGGGCCTCGGCAGGCGCCTCGCGGCGAGCCTCATGCTAGCGGCCCCGCCTGGCCTTGAACTCACGCACCTTTGCTGCGACGTCGCGGAACGACGCATCGCGCCCATAGAGATCGGAGTAGACATTCGAGGCCGCGTCAGTATCGCCGGCCGCGTCGTGGGCGACCGCCAGGTCGTAACGCAGACCGTTGTACTCTTCGGGGAGCCGCCCGGGCGCCTTGAGACCTTTTTCGAACCACTTGACGGCGAGCTTCGGCATGCCCTTCTCCAGGAAGCAGAGACCGAGCATGCTGCTGCACTCGAGTAGCCGTTGCGGGTCCTTGGCCGCAAGCTGGAACTCGGCCACCGCCTCGTCGATCAGCCCCATCTCTTTGTAGGCGATGCCCAGGTTGTAGCGCGTGTCGTAGTCCTCGTTCCCGAGCTGTTGGTCCACGCCCTTCCTGAACTCCTCGAAGATCTGCACCAGCCCTGGGTCGCCGAGCTCTGCTCCTGCGGTCCCGGCCTCGTCTTCGTAGACGGCGGCCTGGGCGCCGAACAGGTCGTCGATCTCGCTGCCGAGATCAGAGGGGGCGGAGTCCGGGAAGGCCGCGGACAGGGCCGCCGGACCCGACTCCGGCAATCCCAGCTCGCCGAACGCGTCGAGCGGCGCGGCGGCTGGGGCTGCGAGGGACGACAGATCGACTGGCGACTCCTCGAGCGCCTGCTCGGCAGTGTCCGCGTCCAATCCGAACTGCTCGATCTTCTCGAGGATCGCCGGATGACCTGGGTAGCGTGCGCCGATGTTGCGCAAGGCCTCTTTGGCCTCGTCCACAAAGCCAAAGGCGAGCGATTGATCGACGTTGGCGAGGGCACGCGCCAGGTCGGGAGCGAGACTGCTGGGTGCTGCGGGAGCGGGGAACGTGCTGGCGCGGGCCGGNNGGCGAAGGCGGAGGCGCGGACGGCTGTCGTCGCGCCGGTGGCTCGGCGACCGGCAGTGGGAGCTCCAGCTCCTCCTCGACCGGCGACGCAAAGTCGAGCTCCTCTGCGCGGGAACGCACGCCGAACGCAGGCGGCGCTGGAGGCGTCGGGAGTGGCTCAAGACCGCCAGGAGCCGACAGGTCGAATTCCTCGGAATCGGAGTCCGGAGCCGCCTCCTCCATCTCGAGGAAGCGGGACGGCAGCGCCTCCTCCTCTTGCCCCAGGTCAAGTCCGGCGAGAACCGATTCTTGTTGGGCACCCGGCGCCTCAGCGAAACTGAGCGCGTCGACGTCGATGGGGATCTCTTCGTGTGTCTCGACGGCTGGCGGCGCAGGAGTCACGCTTGGCGCCCGCCGCGCGCGTGTGGGTGCGCTGACGGCCGGCAGCGCCGTCGGCGGCGGCGGCGTGCCCGCGAGCAGACTCTTTGCCTCAGCCCTGCACGCCTCAGCCGCACCCGCATCGCCTTTCAGCCGATACGCTTCGGCTAGGGCCAGACAGTGCTCCAGGGCCTTGTCCGGCGGTCCCTTTTCCTTGTAGAGCTCCAGCAGCTCACGCCGCGCCTCGATCTGGTCCGGAAAACGCGCGACGATGGCCTCGAACTGGTCCAGGGCCTTGTCAGTCAGACCGTACTTGCGGAAGACGCGGCCCTCGGCCATGTGCTCGTCGAGAAACTCACGGTCCTCCGCGCTGAGCGGGCCCGAGACCTCGATCGCCGGAGCGGCCAGCCGGGGCACCGGCGTCTTAGGACCCGGCGCGGCAGCGGCGGGCCGCGGGGCATGGAGCATGGTCGTGCCGAACGGCACCGGCTGATCGAGATCGAACTCCTCCTCTTCTTCGATCTCGAAGGACGACTTGGCGGGCGCCGCTGCGGTGGGTCGCGCCGGGGCCCGGCCAGTTGCCAGCCTCTCGCGAACGAACGCCAGCTTGGTGCGATGTTGCTGGTTCTGCGGCTCCAGCGTCATCAGCGTCTCGAGAATGCCGGCCGCCTGATCGAGCCGACCTTCCTTTATGTAGGCCTCCGTGAGCTGGGAATAGGTCGTCGGAATCAGGCCGTCCTTGCCGATGGTCCGATAGACCTCTGCCAGCTTGACGAGGCTCTTGATGTGGTTGGGGTTGCGCTGGACGATCTGTTGGAGCAGGGCGACAGCGCGATCGCCCTCGCGTTGCTCGATCAGGCGCTCGACCACGTTCAGCAGCTCGTCGAAGGCCTGGTCGAACTGACCCTGCACCAGGTACAGCCGTCCCATCTGGACGCGCGCCTCCTGGTCCGAGGGATTGAGCTCGATCAGGCGGCGGAAGATCGCCTGCGCCTCCTCGATCTTCTTCGCGCCCAGATACGCCTCGCCCAAGCGACTGAGCAGCGGGACGTCGTTGGGCGATCCCTGGATGGCCTCCTCCAGGAAATGGACGGCCTTGTCGTAGTTCTTCTGCAGCAGGTGGATGCGCGCCAGCTCGGCCCTGAGGCGCGGGTTCTGCGGGCCGAGCTTGAGGCCCTTCTCGAGGACCTGCAGCGCCTCGGCCAGATGACCTTTCTTGTTGAGCTCGTCGGCGATGGCGATGTGTTCCTCGACCGCTCGCGCCGAGTTGCCCTCGCGCGTGTACAGATCGGCGAGCTTGCTGCGGATCTTGAGGTCGCCGGGGTCGATGTCGGCCATGCGGCGCAGGATCTCGCCCGCGTCGCGCAGCCGACCGCGACGCACGTACTCGTCGACGATGGTCTGGTACTGGGCCTTGGCCTCCATCATGAGGCCTTGCTTGGCGTAGAGCTCCGCGAGGTTGACGTAGGGCTCGAGCGCCGTGGCGTCTAGCTTGTTGATCTTCTTCCAGATCGCGATTGCTTTGAGGAGGAAGCCGTCCTTGGCGTAGTAGTCCGCGACCTTGGCGTACTCCGCGCCGGCCTCGCGGTTGCGGTTGAGCTTGGCGTAGAGGTCGCCGACCTTGTTGACGGTGTTCCAGTCCAGCGGATTGTCGTCGGTGATCTGGCGATAGAGCGCGATCGCCTGCTCGAGCCGGCCGGCCTTCTCGAACTTCTCGGCTTCCTGCTTCGTTTTGACCGGGTTGATCTTTGCCACGCTGGTCGCGCCTTTGCCTGCGGGTCGAGTGTCGCTCGACTACTAATCTAGCGCAACTCGTGCCTCGGCGGAGCGAGTGAGCCCGCAACCGCGCACTCGCCGGCGAAGAGCCGCAACTGCATGTGGCAGAACGACCGTCGGTGGATCGGGCTCAAGCCCAATCGCCCCAGCGCGTCACAGTGCTGCTGGCTGCCGTAGCCCTTGTTTCGCGCGAGCCCGTAGCCCGGGTAGGTCGCGTCGAGATCGCGCATGAGCGCGTCGCGGCTCACCTTGGCCACGATCGAGGCAGCTGCGATCGACGCCGAACGGGCATCGCCCTTGATGACAGGCCACTGCGGGATGGGGAGCTCGGCAATGGCGAAACCGTCGACCAGCAGCAAGTCTGGTCGCAGGCCGAGGCCGGCAATCGCCCGTCGCATCGCCAGGTGCGTGGCAGCGACGATGCTCAGGGTGTCGACGTCCCCGGCATCGGCGGCGCCGACAGCCCAGGCTCGGCTCGTGCGGCGGATGCGCTCCGAAAGCAACTCGCGCCGCTTGGCGGTCAGCCGTTTGGAGTCGTTGATTCCGCTGGTGTCGGTATCGTCCGCGAGGACGACTGCGGCCGCGAAGACCGGCCCGCACAGCGCGCCGCGTCCGACCTCGTCGACGCCTGCGACTATCCGGTAGCCGGCGTTGCGCGCTTCGGCCTCCAGTTCGAGGGTGCAAGCCAACGGCGCGCCACGGGGCACGCGGAGCGGTTCGCGAGCCCAACCGTCGGCGCTTGATGGCGACGAGCTGAGCTTCGGTTGGCTCACCGCGCACGGCCCCGAGGAACGGAACGACTACTCGCGGCCGTCCTCGCGCTTCTCACGCATGCGCCCGGCGCGACCCTTCAGATCGCGCAGGTAGTAGAGCTTGGCGCGACGGACGCGCGCCCGGCGCACGACCTCGACCTTCTCCACCGTGCGTGCGTGGAGCGGGAAGATGCGCTCGACGCCCTCACCGAAGGAGACCTTCCTCACGGTGAGCGTGCGCCGCGTCCCGGAGCCGCGCAGGGCGATGACCACGCCCTCGAACACCTGCACGCGCTCGCGTTCAGATTCCTTGACCTTGGCCTTGCCGGCGCGCGGATCCTCCTTGATGCTCGTCTCCTTGACGCGCACATGCACGCGCACGGTGTCCCCCGCACTCAGTGGGGGGAGCTCGGCCTTCAGATGCTGAGCCTCGACTCGATCAATCGCATTCATCGTTCTGTCCCTATTCCGCCTAGCGACGCTGGGGTCCAGGAGCGCCACAGAAGGCCGCGGCATGCGGCTCTGCGGCGTCACGAGACGCCCGTGTCGCAGGACGTTGTGTCGTGAGCTGTGTGTGTGAAAGCGCGGGCGCGGAGGGTTGCTCGGCTTTGATCTCGCAGAGCAGCGCCTGATCCTCCGGTCCCAACTGCGCCTGTGCGAGCAGGTCGGGGCGCCGCTGGCGAGTGGCGGCGAGAGAGGCCTTGCGCCGCCAGCGTCTCACGCGGCCGTGGTCGCCTGAGAGGAGCACGTCGGGCACCGCCATGCCGCGCAGCAGGGCGGGGCGCGTGAAGTGCGGGAAGTCCAGCAGGCCGTCGACGAAGGAATCCTGGAGGGCGGAGTCGTTGTCGCCGAGAGCGCCCGGCAGCAGCCGCAGTGTGGCCTCGATCACGCACAGGGCCGCGACTTCTCCGCCGGTGAGCACGAAGTCGCCGACGCTCACCTCGTCCGCGTCCAAGGCCGTGCGCACGCGCTCGTCGATGCCCTCGTAGCGGCCGCACAGCAACACCAGACGATCGAGCCCGGCGAATTCCTCAGCGACGTTTTGGCGAAAGACGCGGCCGCGCGGTGAGAGCAGCACCACCGCGTCGCGCGGCCCGCGGCCGGCAGGCAGCAGCGCCTCGACGGCGCGCAGAAATGGCTCGGCCTTCATGACCATGCCCGGGCCTCCGCCGAACGGCGCGTCGTCCACGCTGCGGTGACGATCGTTGCTGTAGTCGCGCAGGTCGTGGACGTCGACGCGCACCAGCTCCTTCTCGATGGCACGCTGCACGATGCCATCGGAGACCGCCGCGCGCACCATCTCCGGGAAGATCGTCACTACGTCAACCGCTAGCATCGACGGTCTCCAACAGGCGCACGACCAAGCGGCCCTGCTCGGGCTCCACGGCCA
>PMCG01000053.1:0-3620 GCA_003155335.1 Acidobacteriota bacterium | reverse complement strand
CTCCGCCCCCGCAGGTGTTCGGCGGCCTCGATCGAGTCGACCCCAGCGAGCTTGAGCACGTAACGCCCCTTGTGCGGCCAGACGGCCGTGACGTGCTCCTCGCGCGCGCTGCCGTCCTCCGCCTCCACGAAGACGCGGCCGAGATGCGTGAAGCGATCGGGACGGTCGGAGAGCGGCTCGGTGACGAGCTCTCCGCGCCGGCCCTGAGGGCGCGCGAAGCGGCCGATGGTCATCAGGTCGCTGAAGGCCGTCGCGGGCATCAATCGACTACCTCCACGCGGCAGCGCTTGCCGCGCTTGCGCGCGAGCGTCTCGAGCAAGCGGCGCACGGCCCGGATCGTCTCGCCGCCGCGGCCGATGACTCGGCCACGATCCTCAGGATCAACCTCCAGCTCCAGGATGGTCTCGTCGCCGCTGCGCCGCTCGTGGACACGCACAGCCTCCGGCCGGTCCACCAGGCCGCGCGTCAGCGCCGCGAGCACGTCCGTGATCTCTCGCATTCCCACTCGCCCGTTGAAGCTCTACTGGGCTTGGGATTTGGCGAGCAGGCTGCGCACCGTGTCCGTCGGCTGCGCGCCCTTTTCGATCCAGTGGCGGGTGCGCTCGGCGTCGATCTTCACCATGGCTGGTGACGATCGCGGGTGATAGTGGCCCAGCACCTCGACAAAGCGGCCGTCGCGACTGAAACGCGAATCAGCCACGACCACGCGGTAATGGGGTTTCTTGGTCGACCCCACACGTCGCAAGCGAATGGACAGCATACTCTCTGTACCTCAGTGAAACGGACGGAGGCGCGACGCCATGCGCCGCATGGCCTGTTCGCCACCGCCCATGCTCTTCATCAGTCGACGCGTCTGTGAAAACTGCTTCAGCAATCGATTCACGTCTTCGACGCGGGTCCCGCTGCCGCGGGCGATGCGCTTGCGGCGGCTGCCNNGCCGCGGCGCGACGCAACTCGCGCTCGCCGGCATCCGCATCCACGCCCTTGGCCGCGCCCAGGCCTGGGATCATCGACAGCACCTTGTCGAGCGGCCCCATGCGTCGGACTTGCGCCAGTTGGTCGCGGTAATCCTCAAGCGAGAACTCGCTGCGACGCAGCTTGCGCGCCAGATCCTCGGCCTTTTCGTGGTCAAAGGTCTCTTCGGCGCGCTCGAGCAGAGACAGGATGTCGCCCATTCCCAGGATGCGCGAGATCATGCGCTCGGCCTGGAACGGTTCGAGGTCCTCGATGCGTTCGCCGACACCGGCGAACTTGATCGGCACGCCCGACACGGCCGCGATCGAGAGGGCCGCGCCACCGCGCGCGTCGCCATCGAGCTTGGTGAGCACGATGCCGCTGACCTGGGACCGGCGGCGGAACTCGGCTGCGCTGCGCACAGCGTCCTGGCCGGTCATCGAGTCGCCGACGAAGAGCGTCTCGTGCGGCTGGGCGATTGAGCGCAGACCGTCGAGCTCGGCCATCAACTCGTCGTCGATGTGCAGTCGGCCCGCGGTGTCCACGAGTAGATGGTCGTGACCCGTCGTGCGAGCGGCAACGAGGGCCGAGCGCAACAGCTCCTCGGGCGTCGCCGGACCTTCCGGATGGTGCACCGGAACCCGCGCCTTCTCTCCCAGCAGGCGCAGCTGCTCGCGGGCCGCAGGGCGACGCGTGTCCGTCGAGACGAGCAACGGATGGTGTCCGCCGCGCATGAGCCACGCGCCGAGCTTGGCCGTGGTCGTGGTCTTGCCTGAGCCTTGCAGTCCGACGAGGAAGACCACGCACGGCGGACGCGGTGCGTCGTTCAGGCGCTGGGGCGTCCCGCCGCCGAGCATGGCCACCATCTCGTCTCGGACGACCCGCAGCACGGCCTGCGCCGGTGTCAGGCTGCGCAGTATCTCCTGGCCTGTCGCGCGCACTCGGACGCGCTCGAGAAAGTCCTTGACGACCTGGAAGTGCACGTCGGCTTCCAGCAGGGCCAGGCGCACCTCACGCAGGGCGCTCTCGATGTCCTTCTCGGAGAGCGTGCCGCGGCTCCTGAGCGAGCGGAAGACGCCTTGCAGCTTTTCGCTGAGTGCTTCGAACACCCCGACCTGCCTCGTCGCCGTGACGACACACGGCTAACAGCGCTCCGTCCACTGGAGCGACCAAACTTTAGATGTTATGCCGGGTGCGCTGAGCTTGTCAAACCTAACTCTCGCGGAACCCAGAGGTTAGCCGGTTTCGGAACGCATCCTTTAGCCTTCGCGCCCCAGGGCCACGAAGGTCGCCAGCTTGCGGTTCGTCTCCCGGAGGCGCGTGGCGAGCGTCGTACCGAAGGCCCAGAGGAAGCGCGCCGTCAGCTCGGGCCGGCTGTGCATCATCGCCTTGAGCTCAGCGTGCGGTATCGAGAAGACCTCACACGCCGTGTGAGCGATCGCGTTGGCAGAGGCGGGCGCACCGTCGAGGAACTCCATCTCGCCGAAGAAGTCCCCGGGCCCGAGGATCAGCAGGGCCTCCTCGCCCACCTGAGGGATCATCTTGCTGATGCGCACCCGGCCGCGCTTGATCACGTGCAGGCGCAGGCCCGGCACGCCCTCGGTGAGGATCGTGACGCCTTCGCGGTAGCGCCGGACCAGGCCGACCATCAGTAGCTGCGCGAGGTCGTCGTCTTCGAGGTCTTTGAACAGCGCTAACTGTCTCAGGAACTGCTGGATCAACGCCTTGCCTCCGCCCGCCCGCTGCTGCGCCTCAGACCTTCCGCAGCAGGTGCCCGAGCTTCTCCTTCTTCGTCCTGAGATAGCGCCGATTGCTGTCCGACGCCGGCATCTCGATCGGGATCATCTCGACCAGGTGCAGGCCGTAGCCCTCGAGGCCGACGAATTTNNTTGAAGCCCAGCGCCTCGTTGGCCTCCACCGTGTCCTTGCCCTGATCCTGGAGCTGATAGGCCATGATCTTGTGGCCCAGGCCGATGCCGCGGCCCTCCTGGCGCAGATAGAGCAGCACGCCTTTGCCTTCGCGCTGGATCTTCTCCAGGGCGTGCGCGAGCTGCTCGCCGCAATCGCAACGAGTCGAGCCGAAGATGTCGCCAGTCAGACACTGTGAATGGACGCGCACCAGCGTCGGTTCCTCTGGGTCCAGCTTGCCCATCGCCAGCGCGACGTGGTGGTCGTGGTCGATCAGGCTCTCGAANNTGGCGGCAGAACAGATCCAGGCGCGGCAGCCGCGCCATCGTGCCGTCGTCGTCCATGACCTCGCAAATGACGCCGGCTGGCTGGAGGCCTGCCAGACGCGCCAGGTCCACCGCTGCCTCGGTCTGCCCCGCACGCACCAGCACGCCGCCAGTCGCGGCGCGCAGCGGGAACATGTGGCCGGGCCGCGCCAGGTCCCCCGGTCGAGTCGCCGGGTCGATCGTTGCCAGCACCGTGCGCGCTCTGTCAGCGGCCGAGATGCCCGTGGTCGTGCCTTGCTTGGCCTCGATCGGCACGCAGAAGGCGGTGCCGAAGCGTGCGCTGTTTTCGTCGTCGTGCACCATCAGCGGGATACGCAGCTCGTCGAGCCGTTCGCCGGTCATCGGTAGGCAGATCAGCCCGCGGCCGAAGCGCGCCATGAAGTTGATCGCCTCGGGCGTGACCTTCTCCGCCGCGATCGTCAGGTCGCCTTC
>PMCG01000011.1 GCA_003155335.1 Acidobacteriota bacterium | reverse complement strand
GCCGCCTTGAGCATGGCGTCGACCGCCTCGAACAGGGCCACCAGTCCTTTGGTCTCGATCATTCCCAGCGCTTGCTTCATCGCTTTGCTCTCCTACTTGAAGATCCGAATCTCCTTGGCGAGGTGCAGCCCGCAGGCATTGGCCTCGTCTGTGTCCATGTGTACGTTGAGTCGCGCGCGAGGATCGATACGCACGTGCACGCGATCGAAAACGACGCCCGCCTCGCCGCCGATGCGCAGCTTCATGAAGTCGCCCTGGCGCACCCCGAAGTGCGCGGCCTCGGCCGGGTTCATATGGGCGTGGATGGCCGCGCGGATCACGCCCTCTTTGAGCTCGAGCACGCCGTGGGGGCCCATGACCACCGCTCCCGGCGTGCCGGCGATGTTGCCCGACAGCCGGATCGGCACGTTGTCGAGGCCGAGGCTGATCGCATCGGTGAAGGCCAGCTCGATTTGCGAGTGGTCGCGCAGCGGTCCGAGGATGCGCAGGTTCGAGATCAGGCGGCTGCGCGGGCCGATCAGCGTGACCGTCTCCTTGGCGGCGAAGTTGCCTTCCTGGTACAGCGGGCGATCGGGCGTCAGCTCCGCACCGGGGCCGAAGAGCTTCTCGAGGTCCTCGCGGCACAGGTGCATGTGGCGCGCGGAGGCGTGCACCGCCAGAGCGGGCTCGCCGGCGGCGGCCGTCGCGCCGAGGCGCTTCGTGACCACCTGGCGGACGATGGCCTCGACGGCCTCGCGACTGAAGGGGAGTGCTGTTGCCATGAGCGCCTCGCTACTGACTGCGGCCGCGCGCGCGCGACGCAGACGGAGTTGTGTCCAGGACGGTCGCCACGGCGCGGGCGACCACGGACTCCTCGTCTGCGGGCACGACCCACACAGCCACACGGGAGCGATCCGGCGAGATGCGCCCTTCGCCCGCGAGGGCCGCGTTGCGGCCGGCATCGATCTCGATCCCGAGCTCCGCGAGACCCGCACAACACGCGGCGCGCAAAGCTGGGTCGTTCTCGCCGATCCCGCCCGAGAAAGTCACGACGTCGAGCCCGCCGAGCTTGACGAGGAAGGCGCCGAGGTAGTGGCGGATCGACTCGACGAACACGTCGAGCGCCAGGCGCGCGTGACGATCACCGGCCTGCGCCGCCTGCGCGATGTCGCGCACGTCGCCGCTGCCGCCACTCAAGCCTGCCAGACCACAGTCGCGCGCCAGCGTGCGGGCCATGCCGTCCGCGTCGAGGCCCAGCTTCTTCATCATGTAGAGCACGGCATAGGCGTCGAGGTCGCCGACACGGTTGTTGTGCGGTAGGCCCGACTGCGGTGACATGCCGAAGCTCGTGTCGACCGCGACGCCGCCGCGGATTGCGGCCAGGCTCGAGCTGCCACCCAGGTGACACGAGATGTGGCGCAGATCGCCGCGCCCGAGCAGGGCCTGGGCGCGCTCGCTGGCTGCGCGGTGGCTGGCGCCGTGGAAGCCGTAGCGCCGCACGCCGAAGTCCTCGCGCCAGGCGCGAGGCACCGCGTACGTCGTCGTGGCGTCATCGAGGCTCTCGAAGAAGGCCGTCTCGAAGAGGGCCACCAAGGGCAGCTCCGGTGCCGTCTTTTGGAAGGCGCGCATGGCGGCGACGTACGGCGGGTTGTGCGCGGGCGCGAAGAACGAGAACTCCTGCATGGCGCGGAGAACCGCCTCGTCCACGCGCCTTGCGCCGCCCAGCGGGCCGGCGTGGACGGCTTTGAAGCCGACCGCATCGAGATCCGTGAGCCTGGCGAGCGGTCGTCCGGCGCCGACGATCTCACCCAGGCAGCGTTCGATCGCGCATTCGTACGTGGGGCAGTCCCCGCCGGGTTGTCCGATGCGTTCGACGCGTCCCTGAGCCTGTAGGGGCGACCGGCCGGTCGCCCCTACGTGCATGTCGAGGAGCCGGTACTTGAAGGACGTGCTGCCGATGTTGGCGACCAGGATCTTCATGGTGCGATTAGGCTTGCATTGCCATGGAGGATTATATAGAATTTCCTTCCAGAGTCAATCAGAATCTTCCATTCTCTGGAATGGGGGGTCTGGGGACGACGGGGGGCGGCAGAGCCCGGCCAGGGGGATGGGGCGCCGGCAGATCGGAGGCATGGGATGAGCGCGCTCGCGCGCATCGAGGAGCACGGCGTCGTGGGGGCGGGGGGCGGAGGCTTTCCGACCGCTGCCAAGCTGCGCACCCAGGTGGGCCTGGTCATCGTCAACGGGGCGGAGTGCGAGCCGCTGCNNGGCGCGCGCGAGGGCGTCATCGGCCTCAAGAACAAGTATCAAGACGTGATGGCCGAGCTGGCACCGAGGCTGCCCACGGGCGTGCGGCTCGCCGCACTCTCCGACACCTATCCCGCGGGTGACGAGTTCATCCTCGTCCACGACGTCACGGGCCGCGTCATCCCGCCGGGTGGGCTACCGCGCGACGTCGGCGCGGTCGTTGCCAACGTGGAGACGCTGGTCAACATCGGTCTCGATCGACCCGTCACGCACAAGTACCTCACCGTCGCGGGCGCGGTGCGCGAGCCCGTAACGCTGAAGGTGCCCCTCGGCATCACGGTCGGCGAGGTGATCGCCGCTGCCGGCGGCGCCACCGTGCCCGACTTCAGTATCCTGCTGGGCGGCGTGATGATGGCGCGCGTGGCCCGCGGCCTCGACGAACCGGTGACCAAGACCACGGGCGGCGTCATCGTGCTGCCGTCGACGCATCCTCTCATCCGGCGCCACACCAGGACGTGGGTCCAGGTCGAACGCATCGGCAAGTCGGCCTGCGATCAGTGCCGCTTCTGCACCGAGATGTGCCCGCGCTATCTGCTCGGGCACCCCATCGAGCCGCACCGCGCCATGCAGGCCCTTGGATTCACGGGCGTCAAGGACGCGATGATCGCCGGCACGCTCTACTGCTGCGAGTGCAACCTCTGCACGATGATTGCCTGTCCGGAGGACCTCGATCCCAAGAACGTGTGCGTCGCGGGCAAGCCCNNCTGACGACCTTCCGCAACGTCGGACCGCTGACGGACGTGCCGCTCGCGCCTGCTCGGGTCGTCCTGCCACTGAAACAACACGCCGGTGCACCAGCGCAGGCGACCGTGCGGCCAGGCGAGCGCGTGCGCGTCGGCGACGTGATCGCGTGCCCGGCCAAGGACGCGCTGGGCGCCGTGATCCACGCCAGCCTTGACGGCGTCGTGGCCAGCGTGGGGGATTCCGTCGTCATCGAGGCCGCCGGCCTGCAGAGAAGGGGGTGAGTCATGGCTGAGCTGAACTCCATCGGACTCGTCGAAGTCTCTAGCATCGCGCTTGGCATCCTGGCCGAAGATGCAATGCTCAAGGCGGCGCCGGTCGATCTCCTGCTGGCGCGCACGATCTGCTCGGGCAAGTTCCTGGTGGCGATCGGTGGCGACGTGGCCGCAGTCGAAGCCGCGGTCGAGGCCGGCGCGGCCGTGGCCGAGGGCGCGCTCATCGAGCGGCGCGTGATCCCGCACGTCCACCCGTCGGTGTTCCCGGCGATGTCGATGGCGGTCGACCTGCGGCCCGAAGACGCGCAAGCGTTGGGTGTGATTGAGACCTTCTCCGCATCGAGTATCATCGAGGTCGCCGACGCAGCTGCCAAGTCCGCCGACGTGACGCTGCTCAGGGCGCACCTGGCGATGGCCATCGGGGGCAAGGGGTTTGTGCTCCTGACGGGCGATGTGGGGAGCGTGGAGTCGGCCGTTGCCGCCGGGGCAGCGGTGGCCGACGAGGAGGGCATCCTCGTGGCCC
This sequence comes from Acidobacteriota bacterium, assembly GCA_003155335.1. Classification (GTDB taxonomy): domain Bacteria; phylum Acidobacteriota; class Vicinamibacteria; order Fen-336; family Fen-336; genus FEN-336. Next base: position 11,531 of record PMCG01000011.1, on the reverse strand, counting down.
ATGGGATCATCGCCGCGCCGCGCAGGGAGCTGTTCCAGGAATTCGTCTAATCCGCGCGGGGAAGATTTGCAGCACCCAGTTCAGCTCTTCGTCACCTGCCTGGGAGAGCAGTTCTATCCCAATGTCCTCCAGCAGATGGTGGCGATTCTCGAACGGCTCGGCTTCTCGGTCGAGTTCCCCGCGGCGCAGACCTGCTGCGGCCAACCGCTCTACAACGGCGGCTTCCAGGACCAGGCGCGCGGCGTGGCGCGCGGCTTCCTGCACGCCTTCGGCGAGGGCGACACCCCCATCGTCTCTCCCTCCGGCTCGTGCGTGGACATGGTGCGGCACCACTTCCTGGAGCTGTTCCCGCCGGGCAGCGCCGAACACGAGCTGGCGCGAGGCATGGCCGGGCGCACCTTCGAGTTCAGCGAGTACCTCGTGCGCAAGCTCCGCATCACGGACGTCGGCGCCCGCTTCCCGCACAAGGTCGCCTACCACGCGTCGTGTCATCACCTGCGCGGGCTTGGCCTCGCGACGGAGGCCAAGCAGTTGCTCGCGGCGGTGAAGGACATCGAGTTGGTGCCGCTCCCGGAGGAGGAGACGTGCTGCGGATTCGGGGGTGTGTTCAGCGTCGTGTACCCCGAGGTCAGCCGGGCCATGATGCAGGCCAAGGTCCGCAACATCATTGGCACTGGCGCGGCGGCGGTGGTGGCCTGCGACGCCGGCTGCCTGATGAACATCGCGGGCGGATTGCGCCAAGCGGGCTCGCAGGTGCGGGCGATGCACCTGATCGAGGTGCTCGCCTCGCAGGGGAGCGCGCGGTGAGCGGCGAAGCGCCGAAGTACATCGAGTTCGGAGCGTACTCGCGTCACGTGCCGCCGACCATCCCGGTGGCCGTGCAGCAGGCGACCGGTCGCTTCCTCGGCACTCGCGCGGCGCGCGTCGCCGAGATGGAGAACTGGGAGGCGCTGCGCCAGGCGGCCTCCGACCTGCGCCTGCACACGCTCACGCATCTCGACGTCTATCTCGAGCGCCTCGAGCAGCAGGTGACTGCCGCCGGTGGGCGCGTCTATTGGGCGCGCGACGCGGCCGAGGCCCGAGCGCATGTGCTCGGCATCGCGCGCGGCTGCGGCGCCCGAACGGTCGTCAAGGCCAAGTCGATGGCGACCGAGGAAATCGGCCTCAACCACGCGTTCGAGCAGGCTGGCATCCAACCGTTCGAGACCGATCTCGGCGAGTACATCATCCAGCTCGCGGGCACCGGGCCGTCGCACATCATCGTGCCGGCGGTGCACCTCAAGAAGGAGGAGATCGCGGATCTCTTTCGCGAGAAGCTCGGCGTCGACGCGCCGGCCGACCCCGTCGCGCTCACGGCCATCGCCCGGGCGGCGCTGCGCGAGCGTTTCCTGGCCGCGAAGATGGGTGTCTCCGGCGCCAACTTCCTGGTGGCCGAGACGGGCACGCTCGTCGTGGTGACGAATGAGGGCAATGGGCGCATGTGCACGACCGTGCCGGAGGTGCACGTGGCGGTCGTCGGCATCGACAAGGTCGTCCCGGACTGGGAGAGCTTGACGGTACTGCTGAAGCTGCTGGCGCGCTCGGCGACCGGCCAGAAGCTCTCCACGTATACGTCCTTCATCACTGGGCCGCGGCGGAGCGACGGCGAGGGCGGGCCGAAGGAGCTGCACCTGGTCCTGCTCGACAACGGACGCAGCCGTATCCTGGCCGACGAGGTGGCGCGCGAGACGCTCAAGTGCATCCGCTGTGGCTGTTGCCTGAACGTCTGCCCGGTGTACAAGAACGTCGGCGGCTTCGCCTACGGCTGGTTCATCTCGGGACCGATCGGTGCCATCTTCACGCCNNGGCGCGTGCGTCGACGTCTGCCCGGTGAAGATCCCGATCACGAAGATCCTCTTGCACCTCCGGCGACGAATCGCCCAAGGCGACCGCGTGGCACCGCCGAGCGCCCCCTGGGCCACCCGAGTGGCCGCGCGGCTGGCGCGCTGGTCGCTGGCAACCGGCTGGCTCTACCGCCTGGGCGCACGCGTGACGCCGATTCTCGAAGCGCCGCTCGCCCGCGATGGCTGGATCCGCTGGCTGCCCGCGCCGCTCAACCGCTGGACTCAGGTGCGACCGATGCCCGCCTTCAGGGGCGGCTTCCGGGCTTGGTGGGCTGCGCGCACGAAGGGGCGGTCGACGCCATGAGCGCCAAGGGCGGAGCCGTGATCGACAGCGTGCGCCGCGCCCTCCGCCGCGAGGCGGGTGCGCCTGTGCCCGCGCGCCCGGAGATACTGCCGGCGCGCGCGGCGGCAGAGGCGGAGGCCGAGGTCGATCTGCTGCTCAAGGAAGTCACCGCCCTGGCCGGCGTCGCACGGCGGGTGAGCCAGGCTGAAGTCGGGGCGTCGCTGCGCCGTCTCGTCGAACAGGAAGACGTGCGGCGCGCGACGTGCTGGAACACGCCACGGCTGCGAGCCCTCGACATCGAGGGACAATTGCGCGCGTGCGGTGTCGAGATGGTCCCGCCGCGCGCCGACAAGCACGCGCTCGCACAGTGCGATCTCGGTGTCACCGAGGCCGACTTCGCCCTGCCCGAGACGGGGACACTCGGACTCCTGTCGTCTCCTGAGAAGCCGCGCGGGGTCTCGCTACTTCCGCGGATTCACCTCGCGATCGTCTCGCGTTCCGCGTTCCGCGCGGATCTCCATCAGGTATTCACCGAGGCCAAGGCGCATCCGTATCTCATCTTGATCAGTGGTCCGAGNNGGCGCTAGCGCGCCATCCAGCCGTCGTCGGTTAGTTACTTTCGGCTCGCCTCGAGCCCTGAGCCGCCCTGGCTAAAATCGGGTTCGACGTTGACCACGCCGAACAGGCGGTCTTCGACCTCGCGATGGGCGGCCATCATCCAGATGAAGTTGAGGCCATGCCCCGGCGCGGCCACGCCGGGATGGTAGCCTGCGGGCATCAGCACCACATCCCCGTCTCGCACCAGGCTCACGAACTCCGGTTTGTCCCGCTGCGTGTACACGAGTTGTACGCCGAACGCTGGCGCCGGCATGTCGAAGTAGACATAGGCCTCTTCGAGGAGCTTGGTATGCTCGTGAGGCGGCCAGCTCATCCAGTTTCCAGGCTGCGTGCGAGTGAAACCCGCAAGCAATCGGCCAGCCTGGACGTTCTTGCCGATGACGATGTTCACCTCACGCGTCGTCGTCGGACCGCCCGCGGTGAACTTGAGCGTGGGATCCTTCTTCACATCCGAGTAGCGCACGATCTGAACGGGATAGTCGCCCTTCACGTCCGCTCCGCACTCGACCAGGTCCACGGTGCTCGCGGTCGTGACCTCGACAGCGGAACCGCGCGGGACGTAGATGGCGTCGCAGGTATCGAGCTCGTGCTGGGCGCCGCCGACCGCGATCCGGCAAGAGCCCTGCATGCACAGGAGCGCTGTCTCGCGATCGTCGGTCTTGAACTCTACGCGCGGCACCTTGGAATCGAGCCGAATCCGGCCGTAGCTCAAATGTTCCAGGTCGCTGTTGTTCGGCGTCACCGACACGACCCGCCCACGCTGCGAAGCCGTGCCGGAAAAGATCATCGTCTTTGGATCCAGAGTTTTCTTGGCCATGGCGATCTCCTTGGCGCGAAAACGGCGCGTGCATTGTAGCCCCGGACATCGCATAGTCCAACACGCACGCCCCGACTTGTTTCACGCAGGCCGGTTGCGATAGTCTGGCGCCATGCGAACGATAACTCGGGCCGTCGCTCCATCCGTCGTGGCAGCGCTCTGGGGCGCTTGCTGCCTTCTGTCACCGGCCAGCGGTCCAGCCGCAGCAGCCGCGCTCCAGGTCGCGAGCGCCGGCGCCGCAGAGGGTGAGACCGATCTGATCCAGGTGACGCTCACCAATCCTCTCGCTGTACCNNGTCGATGCCGCTGGACATCCGGTGCTTTCGCAGCTGGTGGACATGAACGGCGACGAGTCGGCGGACCAGCTCGTGTTCCAGGCCGACTTCGGCCCGAGTGAAGTCAAGACGTTCCGGCTGCGGGCCGGACAACGTCTCCCGGCCGCGCGCGCCGACTTCAAGGCCTACGGCCGCTTCGTGCGCGAGCGGCACGACGACTTCGCNNTGGGAAAACGACCGCATCGCGCATCGCATGTACGGCCCGGACCTGGAGACCTGGAAGCAGGAGCCGCTGACATCGAGCGGCGTCGACGTCTGGGTGAAGAGCGTGTCGAGGCTCGTCGTCAACGACTGGTACATGCTGGACGACTACCACAGGGACCACGGCGAAGGCGCGGACTTCTACTCGGTCGGCCAGGCGCGTGGCTGCGGCGGGCTCGGCATCTGGGCCGAGGAGGGGCTTCGCGTCTCGAGGAACTTCACCTACTCCCGCGTGCTCGCCAACGGGCCGATCCGTCTCGTGTTCGAGCTCGACTACGCACCCTGGGACGTCCCCGGCGGCCGTGTGGCTGAGACCAAGCGCGTGATCCTCGACGCCGGCAGCCAGTTCGATCGCTTCGAGAGCACGTTCACAGGTGGGCCGGGCGCGCGCTCGGTCGGGATCGGGATCACCAAGCACCCAGGGAACTCCCAGCAAGTCGACGCGGGAGCGGGCCTCATGCTGACCTGGGAGCCACTCCAGGGCGGAAGGAGCGGCAATCTGGGATGCGCGGTCGTGCTGCTGCCGGGCGCACAAGCGGTCCCCAAACAGACCGAGAGCGACTATCTGCTCATCACCCCAGCGCCGGCGAACGGCCCCTTGCGGTACTACGCCGGGTTTGCCTGGGACCGCGGCGGGCACATCGCCGATCTCGCCGCCTGGGAAAAAGAGGTGCGGAGCCTGACGAGCCGCTTGGCCGCTCCAGTCAAGGTGGGCCTCGCACCGCTCGCCGGCGCAAAGCCTCGGGCTGCGCAGAAGCCCAGCCAACCGTAGGCACGCGCAACGCCGTCCAGATCCAAGAGGAGTAGCGATGCGAACTCGTCGAGCAGCCCGTCTCTCCGCGTTCTGTGTCATGTTGACGTGCGCCTTCTGCGTGGCCAGCATCGAGGCAGCGCCAGCGGCAGGCAGTGTGCCGAGGCTCGGCAGCCTCTTCTATGAAACCGCCGCGGGTCGCACGACAGTACCGGACGATCTGCTCGTCCAAGCGCAAAAGAGCGGCAGCAGCGAAGCCAAGACGGCCGACGGCCGCAGCGCCGTCGTCTCGATCAAGACCACGGGCAAGGATCTCGAGATCGGCTTCTCCGCGAAACCGGACCAGGGCATNNGCAGCGATGGATCTGCGCGGCCAGAAGGTCGACATGATCGTCAAGCCCACGACGTCGGTCTACGCGCCGTTCTACATCTCGTCGCGTGGCTACGCGGTGTTCGTCAAGGGCACCTGGCCGGGCCGGTTCGACTTCTGCGCGACCGATCCGACGCGCGTGACGATCGAGTTCGAAGGCCCATCCCTGGCGCTGAAGATCTACACGGCGGATACGCCCGCCGAGCTCGTGAAGGCGCACGCGCTCGACGCGGGCCCCCCGTTCTTGCCGCCCAAGTGGATGTACGGCACGTGGCGTTGGCGGGACGAGCACACTCAGCGAACGCAGTATTACGACGGCACGCCTGTGACCGGCCCCTTCAACTCCGAGCTCATGGAAGACGTCTTGCTGATGAAGGCCTACGGCATTCCGCTCGCGGTCTACTGGGTGGATCGCCCGTGGGGACCAGGCCCGCTCGGTTACGACGACTTCGAGATCGATACCCAGCGTCTGCCGAACTTCGAGACATCGGTCAAATGGCTCAACGAGCAGAGCGCGCAAATGCTCCTGTGGATCGGGCCCTTCTTCCAGGGCCGGATGCAGACCGAGGCGCTGGCCGCGGGTTGGACGCTCGCCGGACAGCGCCCCTCACGCAACAACTACCCGCTCTGCGATCTCACCAATCCCGACGCCAGAAGATACTGGCAGAACGGCGTTGCCAAGCTACTGAAGATGGGCGTGACAGGCTTCAAGCTCGATCGGAGCGAAGAGGACATTCCTGAAGAGGGGCCGACCAAGGTCTTCGACGGCCGCACGCTCCGCGAGCAACGCAACGACTATCCCGTGATGTACGTGCAGGCAGCCGATGATGTCGCCCGCGAGCATCGCGAAGATTTCGTGTGCATGCCACGCGCCGCCTACACGGGCAGCTCGCGCTACGGCGTCTTCTGGGGCGGCGACATCGGCGGGACCCAGGAGGGTCTGCGCGCGGAGATCATCGCTGTGCAGCGCGCTGCGGTCATGGGCTATCCGAACTGGGGTTCGGACACGTGCGGCTACAACCAACAGAGCATGGACACCGAGGTCTGTAGCCGCTGGCTCGCGTTCAGCGCCTTCAATCCAATCATGGAGGTCGGCCCGACCGCCAATCGCGCCTTCTGGAACTACCACAACCCGCCCAGCTACGACGCGCAGCTCATCGCGCTCTGGCGGCTCTACGGCCGCCTGCACACGCGCCTCGTCGACTACAGCTTTGCGCAGGCCAAGCTCGCGCACGAGACCGGAATGCCCATCGTGCGCCCGCTCTTTCTGGCCGAGCCGAATGCGCCAGCGGCGTGGTCGAACTGGTGGACATACCTCTACGGCCCGGACGTCCTGGTTTCTCCAGTCTGGAAGAAAGCTCAAAGGACGCAGGACGTCTATCTGCCCTCGCGGGAGAAGTGGCGCGACGCTTGGCATCCGGAGAAGACCTACGACGGCGGCCAGACAATCACGGTGGACGCCGAGCCGCACCAGATCCCGATCTTCGTCCGCGTCGGATCGAGCCTCGACCTCGGCGATCTGAACCGCGAATGGACCGACGCCCGCGCGGCCGCGGCCGCGCGGCCTGATCTCAAGGCGCTGGACGCCGAAGTCCACGACTGGTTCGCGCGCCTCAAGCAAGCACACTGAGACGGTATGCGCTGCACCCGACGGACTTTCATCAAGGCCGCGGGCGCGACGAGCCTGACGCTGGCAGCGAGGCCATCGCTCGGCTTCGGGCGATCGGGTGGCGCGATCGATCGTCGTGTGCTCGTGCGCCGTCACGATCCGGTCGTGACCGCATTCGATCCCTTCTCTGCGCTCACGGTTGGCAACGGTGAGTTCGCGTTCACAGCAGACATCACCGGATTGCAGACGTTTCCCGCCGAGTGCGAGCCGACCTTTCCGCTCTGCACCACGGCGCATTGGAGCTGGCACACGACACCCGCGGCTGAGGGCTTGCGGCGAGAGGATTTCCGCTACCGCGACTACGACACCTATGGCCGCAAGGTCGGCTATGCGACCGACCGCAGAGGCCAGGAGCCGCTCTTCGACTGGCTGCGCCAGAATCCGCACAGGCTCCATTTAGGGCGAATTGGCTTTGAACTAGCCACGTCCAACGGCGCACCCGCAAAGCCAGCCGACCTGCGACAGTGCCGCCAGGTCCTGGATCTGTGGAGCGGTGTGCTCGACAGTCGATTCGAGCTCGCAGGCCAGCCGGTTCGCGTGACCACGTGCTGTCATCCGGAGCTCGACCTGGTGGCCGTGAGAGTCGAGTCGCCGCTACTTGGCTCCAAGCTCTTGCGCGTGCTGCTCGCCTTCCCCTTTGCCTCGCCGGAAAGAGGCATGGCGGATTGGGGCGCGATCGCGCGGCACACGACGACGTTCGCGCAGCAGGAACACAACCACGCGGACTTCACGCGCAAGCTCGACGAAACGGAGTATCGCGTCAACCTGCACTGGCGCGGCGGAGCGCTCTCGCGCCGGGCCGCGCACGAGTTCGTGCTCAGCGGGACCTCGGGCCAGGCCCTGGAGCTCGCCTGCCTGTTCTCGCCAGGCCCTTGTTCCACCAACTTGCCCTCGTTTGCCCAGACCAGAGCAGCCAGTCAGCGCTCCTGGCAGCGATTCTGGCAGGATGGCGGTGCGATCGATCTGAGCGGCAGCACGGACGCGCGCGCCGCCGAGTTGGAGCGACGTGTCGTGCTCTCGCTCTACAACACGGCGATCCATTGCTGCGGCTCATTGCCGTCGGCCGAGACTGGGCTGCTCTGCAACTCGTGGTACGGGAAGTTCCATCTGGAGATGCATTGGTGGCACGCGGTCCACTTCACCGCGTGGAGCCGCTTCTCCCGCTTCGAGAAGAGCCTCGCGATCTACGAGCGCCTTCTGCCGATCGCGCGCGACACAGCCCAGCGACAGGGCTATCGCGGCGCGCGCTGGCCGAAGATGATCGGCGCGGACGGCCACGACTCGCCATCGCCCGTCGCGCCGCTTTTGATCTGGCAGCAGCCGCACCCCATCTACTACGCGGAGCTCTGCTATCGAAACGAGCCTTCGAAGAAGACCCTGGACCGCTGGCGCGACGTCGTTCTTGAGACAGCGGAGTTCATGGCCTCCTTTGCGCTGCTGGACTCTGCGCGCGACCGGTTCGTCCTCGGTCCGCCGCTCAAGACAGTGTCGGAGAACACCGAAGCGACCACGGCCATCAATCCGACGTTTGAGCTGGCGTACTGGCGCTTCGGTCTGCGCGTGGCGCAGGATTGGCGCGAGCGGCTTGGCCTGGAACGCAACCCCGCCTGGGACAGAGTCCTGCGCTTGCTCGCACCCTTGCCGGCGCGCGACGGGCTCTATCTCCTGCAAGAGGGTCTGAACGAAACCTACACGGAGTGGAACTGGGAGCATCCGGCACTTGTCGGCGCGTTCGGCATGCTGCCGGGCGACGGCGTGGACCAGGCCACCATGCGGCGTTCGCTCGCGCGCGTGATGCAGGTGTGGCAATGGGATCGGGCCTGGGGCTGGGACTTCGGCAAGGCGGCGATGTGCGCAGCGCGCACCGGCCAGCCCGACCTGGCCGTCGATGCCTTGCTGATCGATGCGGTGAAGAACCGGTATCACCCAAACGGCCACAACTATCAGCGGGCCGACCTGACAGCGTATCTGCCGGGCAATGGAGCATTGCTCTGCGCGGTCGCGATGATGTGCGCTGGCTGGACCGATGGCCCATCGAGTCCCACGCCAGGCTTTCCGCCGAACGGCCAGTGGTCGGTGCGCCACGAAGGCCTACGGCAGTGGCTCTAGCCACGGCCTGCTCCATCAAGAATACCAACGTTCCGCAACGCCTCTATCCGCACGGTCCAGCGCGAAGCGCCATCGGAGGCATGGCGCGGATGGTAGCCCGAGCTCGTTTTCGCGTCCGCGCACTTGTTGTATCTTTGCGGCCGTGAGAGCGCGTCGGCGACGGCCTGTCGCGTCACCGCGGACGGTGCGGCGACAGAAGAGTGCAAGCAGTGCTCGCCGCAGGAGTGGCGTCCTGGTCGCCGTTGGTCTCTGCCTCGTCACGTTGCTCGCATACTCGAACTCGCTCCACGCCGGGTTCGTCCTCGACAACCGGGGCCTCCTGCTCGAGGATCCGCGCATTCGTCAGGCCAGTGGACAGAACCTGGGCCTGATCCTGCACCAGACATACTGGTGGCCTTACGGCGAGAGTGGTCTCTACCGTCCGATAGCTACGCTCAGCTACCTCTTCAACTACGCAATCCTCGGGGATGGCGTCCAGCCGATGGGATACCACTGGGTCAACTTGCTCCTGCATCTTGGCAACGTGTTCCTGGTCTTGGCGCTTGCCCGGCGTCTCCTGCGTGACTATTGGCGGCCAGTTCTTGTCGCGCTCTTGTGGGCAGTTCATCCGGTCCTGACGGAATCAGTGACCAACATCGTGGGGCGGCCCGATCTCCTAGCCGGTGCGGCCGTCCTGGGTGGACTCTTGATCTACTTGCGGAGTGCAGACGCCAGCGGCGGGCGTCGTTGGATCTGGCTGGCTGGGTTGATGTGTGTCGCGACGATCGGATTTCTCTCAAAGGAAAGCGCCGTGGTCCTGCCGGGTGTGATCGCGTTCTACGAGCTGTCGTTCTGGAGGCCGGGCCGCTCGCTCCGCGCGCTGGCTCTCGGGCTCTGCGCGATCCTGCCGGCGCTCCAGGTCCTGCTCTTCTTGCGCTCTGCCGCGCTCGCCAAGCTGGCGGTCACGGTCTTCCCCGTCTGGGACAACCCTCTCGCAGGAGCCGGCTTCTGGACTGCGAANNTGTCGTGCGACTACTCCTTTGCGCAGATCCCCGGGCAGGTCGCGGCAATCGCCTGGCTCAACTGGGCTCTCGTCGCGTGCAGCGTCGGCGTGGCGATCGTCGCCTTCCGACATCATCGCGCGGTCTTCTTCGTCCTCGGAATGTCGTTCTTGGCGCTCCTTCCAGCCTCGAATCTGCTCTTTCCGATCGGCACGATCATGGGGGAGCGTTTTCTCTATCTCCCATCCCTTGCGTTCGCGACCTGTGTTGTGGTGGGCATCCACCACGTTGCGATGCGCGTAGGACTCCCAAGACTCGCGCCAGTCGCACTGTGCCTCATTGCTGGCGCCCTTGGCGTTTCCACGTGGGCGAGGAACAGGGATTGGCACGACGATCTCAGCCTGGCAACGGCAGCAGTCCAGGCCGCGCCGAACAGCTACAAGACACACTCCATGCTGGCCGCAGCATTGTTCGAGTCCGATGCTGACCAAGGGCACCCGGGCATCGAGCGCGTGATTCAGGAGGCAGAAAGGAGCGTGGCGATCCTCGAAGCATTGCCGGAGGAGCACAGGCCACCTCGAGCGTTCGACCGGGCTGGTCGCTACTANNCTCGTCGCGCTGGCGCACGCGCACAGGCGTCCGGCTCCGGAGCCTGACGGCGCTCGCCTCGGGGATCTGGAGCGGCAGCTCGCGACCGCGTACCTTCGGTTGTCCGACGCGCGCCAAGCGTACGAGGCCACGGCCCGGGCGGTCGATGTCGACCCGCTGAATGCTGACGGTTACCGACGACTCGCCGCCCTCCTCGCCGCGCGTGGCCAGAATGACGATGCCGCAATCACTCTCATACAGGGGATCCTCTTGACGTCGGACATGGGGCTGCGACAGGAGCTACTCGATCTCTACGCGAGGGGCCTCGACACAGAGCACTGCGCGACTCGGGCACAGGGCCAGTATTCCGCGGCCATGAACCCTGCCTGCGGGATCGTTCGCAGGCACTCTTGCGCGGCCCTGGCCAAGGCTGTCGACGTGTATCTCAAGGTGCATGACCAGGCCCAGGCCGAGCGATTGAGCGCGCTGGTATCGCAGGGCTTCGGCTGTGTCGGTGTCTCGGCGCCTTCGCCAGCCCCAGCGGGCCAGAATTGATAGCGTCCCATCGGGGGCTCTTTCTCATGCCCCGATCGTAAGAATTGCGCGTAGTTCGGACTAGACCCCAGCCCGGAAATGCGCTAGCCTCCCGGCACTGGATGCCTCAGCTGGGACATGAACGTTCGGGGGCGAGGCGGCCGTGGTTGCGGCCGTCGACGTGGCCACATAGGAAAGGTGAGGAGAAGATGGGTATGAGTTTCGCCAGACGATGTTCGAGTCTTTCGATGGTCGCCGCGCTGATCTCAATGGCCGCGGTGGCCACGGCGCAAGAAGCACGCGGAAGAATCACCGGCCGTGTCGTAGATCCCAGCAAAGGGTCGGTCTCTGGGGCGTCCGTGAAGGTCACGGACGTGGCAAGAGGCACGACGT
>PMCG01000240.1:1524-9985 GCA_003155335.1 Acidobacteriota bacterium | reverse complement strand
GCGCGACGCGGTCCAATGCCGCGGATGGCGTCGATCGGAGATGAAAGCTGCATGGATCCCGGAAGAGCTGCGGCCGCCCGCCGCAGCTGGCCGCCTAGTACTCGAGCGATGCGCGTCCCGGCTGGACTCGCACTCTCTTCAAGCCGTACGGCAATCGAAAAGGGGCCAAGATGTCGAAGCCCGCCGGGTTCTGCTGCGTGCGCGTCGCAGACGCCACCAGTTGCGACAGGAGCGCCGGAGGAACAGCCATCGGCCCGAGGCGAACGTCATCGACCTCGAACGTCCCGAAGCCGCCGTCGCACTTCAGGCGCGCCCCCAGCTCGATTGACACCATTCCAGAGAGCAGCGCGAGCGGATTCCAGATCGACGTCACGCCCATCTGCGCCTTGACCTGATCGAGGTCGGCCATCGCATGGACCTCGATGCGTCCGCTGTCGAGGCGGAACTCGACGTTTCGCAGGCCTGCCGGTAGCTGCGGTCCGAGCACGAGGTTGACGTATGAGTTGATCTCGCCCTGCGTGATCAGCACGCTCGCCGGAGGCGCGGCAGCGACTGACCGCGCGCGCTTCGCGCGCCGGTCCAGCTCCAGCAGCTTGCCTCGCAGNNCGCTGGCCACGACCCCCAAGCCGACGACGAGTGCGCTCAGCAACACGATCAGATTATATCAATCACAGCCACAGCCGCTGTGGTGGCCGCACCCACGCGTACGCGCCGTAGGTCCGGTGCAGGCGGAACCCGAGGCGCGCATAGAGCCGCGTGGCTCGCTCGTTGCCCGCAGTCACCGAGAGACTCGCCGTGGTCAGGCCTTCGCGCCTGAGACGTTCCAGCGCAGCGACGACGAGCGCGCGGCCAACGCCCCGGCCGTGCAGTCGCGGCAACACGGACACCTGGCAGATGTGGCCGTTGCGGCGTGAGACCCGGCTGCACAAGACAACTCCTAGCAGGCCTTCCGGGCCAAACGCGGCCAGCGACGCCTCTGCCATGAAGCGCCCGCAGCCGTCGTGCAACATCAGGGTCTCGACGAATTGCCGCGTGCGTTCGGGCGACAGGTAAACGGAGTTCAGGACGGCATCGGCACTGCCGCTATGGCTCTCGAACACCAACCTGGCCGCTTCAGGGATGTGCGATCTGGCCAAGGGCACCAGCCTCCAGTCGTCCGGGGCGGCCGGGAGAGGCTCGGCCAAGTCCCGCATCAGGTACTGTCGTGCCCTGCCCGCGAAACCGCTGCGGGCGTAGCTTTCATCTGCGACGGCCGTGGTCGAGAAGAGCGTCTGGCCCTCGACGCGCTCGCAGTCCGGACGGGCTTGCGCCTCAGCCAGGACCGCATCCAGCAGACGCTCTTCCAGGCCCTGGCCCCGCGCCTGCTCGGCAGCGAACAGCGACCCGACGACAGCGCGGCCCTGCTCGCGCAACCAGTAGCAGTAGGCGAGCGCGCGCGGGCCGTCCTGCACCGCCCGACCAGCGACCGTGCGGGCGTCAACAGCATCGGCCACCGCTGAAGCCACGTCAGCGAAATCCCAATCGAGCTCGGCGGTCCAGTGAGCGATCTCCTCATCCAGCAGAACGCGCAGATCGCGAGAGCGCAGCTCACGCAGCGAACGCATGCGCAAGCTCCCGCCGGTAGTCAGCAAGCCTCTGCCCTCAACCCGCTCGTGCACGCCGCGGCACCGCGCGTCAAGCGCCGGTCCGCTGACGCTTCCGCTCCTGCTCCATGAACTGCTGCAGGACTTGTTCACCCCCTGGCGGCAGCGTCAGGAACTCCAGCCCCGTGAGGAAGAACGGCCCGGCCACATCGCCGGCCTCGCCGTCGCGGGATGTCCCGGCAACGCGGACCTTGGCCGCCACGGCCTGGCCCGGGATGGCGAGCGTCAGATCCATGACCAGCCCGCGATCGAGACACGCTCGACAGCGCGCGAGGCATCCTCTCAGGCTTAGGTCCAGGACCTCGACCTCCAGACGGTCGCGCCCCAGGAGCACTGCCGACAGCCGCGTCTCGAGGCGCGCCGCTCTGCGCACGCTGCCGATCTTGGCTCGGTCGTTCATGCCCCTGGCCTCCCGGATGCCCGCGTTGGCGACCGCACCGTGAGAAATCCGATGCGACACTCATTCTAGGCCCGCGTGGCCGCCCTCTCAAGCGGCCGTTTCCCCACGCGACGCAGCAGCTTCCCTCATTCAAGCTCAGCTTGTTCTTGAAGGTCCCACGGCCTATACTCGATTCAATTGGGAAGGCTCGCATGCGAGTGAGGGCGGCGTCTCGGGACTCGCCAACAGTCAGCGCGTCAAGGCCGGATGTGCGCGAGTATGAGACGGCTTTGGACACGATCTGCTCGCACATGCGAGACCCCGTGGCCAAGCTGCGGTTCATCCGCGAGTCCCTGGCGCACTACGACACTCTCAAGCGTCGCGTGGGCTGGGTGCCCTCCGCACCGTTTCGACGTCGACTCTACGTCTGGCTGGCCATCGAACGCTTCCGCCCGGTCCTGCTCAGGGGCGATCTCCCGCCGACGGCGCGCCGACGGATCCGGCGATCGCTCCTGCTCGGCCGAGCCCTGGTGGCATGCACCGCGCTGGGTGCGATCGCACTCGTCGGCACGATCGCCATGGGCGTGCTCATCCTGATCCCCTCGACCGCGGCCCGCACCGTCGCACCTGCCGCGACCGCGTCTCGAGCGCGGCGGGCAGAGCTGCCACCTTCGCCAGNNGGCACCAACTACGAACAGTACAGCAACGGCCTGCGCATCGACACGGAGTTCTCCGTGCATGGCGAACCGCGGCGCTTTCATGTCTTCGAGCAGGACGGCATGCGGCCGGAGGTCTACGAGGCTCCGGTCGGCATCCTCTTTCACACCTCGGAGAGCGACGTCTGGCCGATGGAGGAGTCCTACAACGAGAACCTGCGCGACAGTAGCCGGCGGCTGCTCAACTTTCTCAAGAACAACCAGGTGTACAACTACTTGATCGACCGCTTCGGCCGCGTCTATCGTGTAGTGGACGATGCCTCCAAGGCAAACCACGCCGGCTACTCCATCTGGGAGGCCGCAGGACGCTACTACCTGAGTCTGAACAACGCTTTCTTGGGCGTGTGCTTTGAGACCCGCTGGGAAGGCGGCAGGGCCTTGCCCATCACAGCCGCGCAATTCACCGCTGGCCGCAGCCTCACTGACTGCCTGCGCCAGCGCTTTGGCATCCCGCCGGAGATGTGCGTGGGGCACGGGTTGACCAGCGTGAACCCGAAGAAACACCTCATCGGCCATCACGTGGACTGGGCGCGCGGCTTCCCCTTCGAGAGCTTCGGCCTGCCCGATCAGTATCGTCTCCCGCCGCCGAGCGTCGCTTTCTTCGGCTTCGGATATGACGACGCCTTTCTGAGCGTGATGGATGAGCCCTGGCCAGGGGTGCGTAGCGCCGAGCAGGGCCTGCTCCGAGAAGCGCAGCAACGGGGCGTGAGCATCGACGACGTGCGCCACGAGCGCCAAGCCGTCTATGATCGGTGGATTTCGGAACAGGTCCGGGACGACGAGTCGGCTGCGTCGGCCCGGAACCAGAGGGCCCAGAGACACGGGCCGCAAGGAGGATAGGAGCATGGTGGACGCAGCCGGACCGAAAGATCACCTCTGGAAAGTGGCCCTCGACGCCGAGGAGCGCATCGAAGACCTGGTCAAAGTGGCATCATCGCCGATAGGCGTCGACGTGGGAACAAGTAAGCTCGTCGTCGCCAAGAAGGGGCCCCGTGAAGTCGAGACCTCAGGCGCGCTGAATGCCTTCCTACCGGTCCCCTACTCGCGCTTCACCGAGGCCACGCTCGGCCAGAACAACATCGCCTATTACCGCGACGAAGGCGACCTGATCATCTACGGCACGGCCGCCGAGCGCTTCGCCAACATGTTCAACGCCGAGGCGCGGCGCCCGATGGCGGACGGCATGGTCAACCCGCGCGAGAAGCTCGCCATGCCGGTGCTCGAGGCCATCCTGCAGACCATCGTGCCAAAGGCGCGGGCTCAGGGCGAGATCCTGGCCTTCTCCGTTCCGGCAGCCGAGGGACCTGGCGGCGAGAACCGCGAAGCAGCGCTCACCTACCACAAGGCCAGCTTGCAGCAATACTTCCGCGGTCTGGGCTATGAGCCGCGGCCGATCAACGAGGGTCTGGCCGTGATCTTCTCGGAGCTGGAAGACTACAACTTCACGGGCATCGGCATCTCGTGCGGTGGCGGCATGTGCAACGTCGCCATGGCTCATCTTTCCGTGCCTTCGATGATGTTCGGCCTGCCCAAGGCAGGCGACTACATCGACACGGCTGTGGGCGCCGTGATCAACGAGCACGCCACCCGCGTCAAGGTGATGAAGGAGGAGAACCTCGACCTCTTGCGGCCACCGTCGGACAAGTTCCAGCGCGCGCTCCACATCTACTACGACGATCTCGTCCAGTCCCTGATCGAAGTGCTTGCGCACAAACTCACCAAGGCCGACAAGCGGACCGAGCGCCCAGTGCCCCTGATCCTCGCAGGCGGAACCGCCAAGCCGCGGGGATTCAAAGAGCTCTTCGAGCGCACCCTCAAAACGCGCCCGCTGCCCATCCCCATCGCCGAGGTGCGCGTGGCCCGGGACCCGCTCACGGCCACGGCGCGCGGCGCCATGATCAACGCGATGTACGAGCGGTGAAGAGTCGGGCAACCCTCCTCGTATTGCTCCTGCTCGGCCTGATCGCGCCCGCTGCCGCGCAGGAGTGGTACGAACACTATCTGCCCGCCCGCGACCGGCTCATCCCCGCTGGCCAGTGCGCCGCGGCGCTGCGTGAGCTGCACGCGGCCATCCACATCAAACCGGCATCGAAGCTCAACGAGCGCACCTACAGCATGCAGTTTGAAGACTACATGCCGTACTTCTATCTTGGCCTGTGCCAACTGCGCATGGGCGACGCGCGCGCGGCCATCACCAGTTTCGACATCGAAGAGCGCTACGGCGCCATTCGGGAGAGGCCCGCGCGCCACAAGGAGCTGCAGCTCCGCCGCCAAGAGGCCCAGGCCCAAGTCGAACGCGCCGAGCAGCAACGCTTGCTGCGTGTGGCGCAGGATCGGGCGGAGGCCCAGATCGAGCGCAGCGTGGAGTTGGAGCGCGATCGCAAGTACGACGACGCCATCGAGCTACTGACCCAGGCCCAGCAGACGGCCGCGGCCCTCGACCCGCAGCTCCAGCGTCGCGTTGAGGAGCGCCTGGCCCATGTGCGCACCCTCAAGCGCGACGCCGAGGACGCCGAGGCGCGCGCGCGCCGCATCGACAAGGCCCTGGCCGATGCGCGGCAACTCGTGAACGAGAACCGCGACCAGGACGCTGTCCTCAAGTTCGCCGAGGTCCTCACGCTCGATCCCAAAAACGCTGCAGCGGAGAGCGGGCGCCGCGAGGCCCAGGAACGTCTCCTGGCCGCGACGACACGCCAAGAGCGCGAGAATGCCTTGGCCACGGGACAGGGTCTGCTTCAGGCCGGCCAGTACGCCGAGGCGCTCCCCTTCCTCTCCCAAGCGGCCGCCGATCCCGACAATGCAGCTGCGCGGGAGATGCTCGCACGCGCACAGCAGAAGGTCGAGGGCCTGCGTCGTCAACGTGAGATCCGACACGACATCGAACGTCTGATGGCGGAGGGCGAGAGGCACTTGACCGCCAGTCGCTACATTGAGGCGCAGATCAAGTTCCAGGACGTGCTCGCGCTCGACCCGAGCGACGTGCATGCCCAGGAACGTCTGGCCTTCGCGGAACGCCGTGCCGAAGAGGCGGCCGTGGAGAAGCACTTCCCCAACCGCCCACCCAAGCTCGTCATCCTGGAGCCGGCTTCGACAAACGTCGAGACCGAGGCGAGCACGGTATCGGTCGAGGGCGTGGCCACCGACGACCGCGGCCTCGCACGCATCGAGTTCTTCGTCGCCGGGCAGCGCGTCGCAGCGCAGGAGATCCCGCCCAAGATCGATTCAAGCGAGCCGCAGCGCGAGAAACCGTTCACGCGCCCCTTCGCCCTGTCGGCTGGACCGAACGAGATCCGCATTCGCGTGACCGACGTGGCTGGCCTGGCTCAGGAGACGACGTTCGTAATCTCCCGGCGCCTGCGACTGTACGAGCGGCCCGGCATCCGGTTGGGCGCGCTGGCTTCTGTCGTGGGGCTGTTGAGCCTGGCTCTGGCAACAGTTCGTCTGCGTCGCGCGCGGGCGCTCAAGCGGCGCTTCAACCCCTATGTCGCCGGCGCTCCCGTGGTCGCAGACCATCTCTTCTTCGGCCGCCAGGCAATCCTCGCGCGTGTCCTCAGCTTGTTGCACCATAACAGCTTCATGATCACGGGCGAGCGCCGCATCGGCAAGACGAGCTTCCTGCTGCGACTCAAGAGGGCGCTCGAGACCGAGGACGGCCCGGCGTTCAAGTTCTTCCCGGTGCTGGTCGATCTCCAAGGCGTGGCGGAGGAGAGCTTCTTCCGCGCGATCATGAGTGACGCCATCGACGCCCTGGCGCTGCCCGCTACGACACTGGCAACGCTGCGCTACTCCCCGGCCCAGCCGCACTACGATGGCAGGGATTTCAGCCACGACTTGCAGCTGGTCCTGGCAGAGCTCGCCGCACGCACGACGCGTAACGTCCGGCTCGTGCTGATGCTGGACGAGATCGACGTGCTCAACGAATACTCGGAGCGCACCAATCAGTTGCTGCGCAGTATCTTCATGAAGACCTTCTCCGAGCACCTAGTCGCGGTGATGTGCGGCGTCGGGGTGAAACGCACCTGGAGCAGTGATGCCAGCCCCTGGTACAACTTCTTCGAACAGCTCGGCCTGACGCCGTTCTCGCGCGCAGACGCCGAAGCGCTGATCCGCACGCCCGTGGCGGGAGTTTTTCGCTATGAGTCGCAGGCAGTGGAGAGCATCCTCGAGTACAGCCAAATGAAGCCCTATCTCATCCAGAAGTTCTGTATCCAGGCAGTCAACCGCATTCTCGAGCAACACCGCAGCACGATCACCGCCCTCGACGTCGAGAGCGTGCGCCAGCAGGTCCTCGCCGATGCCGACAACGCAGGGCCGGTCGTGGCCGCGCACAGGGTGTCGGCCTGAAATGCCCGATCTGTGGCAAACTATGGGCACGATGCGTTCTCGACGTTCGTTGGCAGACACGGCTGTGGGTGCGAATCAACCGCGCATAAGGAACCCCTTCATCGCCGGCAACTGGGTCCGAGCCGAGAACTTCTTCGGCCGCGACGGCCTGCTGCGGGAGGTCCTCGAGGGCCAGCGGGACTCGCTCTGGATCGTTGGGGCGCGCCGCCTCGGCAAGACCAGCGTCCTCAAGGAGCTCGAATACCGCACCCAGCAGAGTCCACAGAGCCCCTTCGTCCCCCTCTACTGGGACCTCGAGGGTGGCCTCGACGCGCGCGGACTGGCCGAGGGCCTCTTGAGCAGCGTGGAGGACAGCGAGCCGTTGCGCCGCGCGATCGACTTGGCGGTCGAGGACTTGGAAGGACTTTCGGTCGTCGACATGCTCGCCACCCTGGTGCGGCGCACGGTGCGCAGCGGCTGGCGCCTGTTGCTGCTGCTCGACGAGGGTGAGGAGTTCCTGACGCTCGCGCGTCAAGACGTTGGCACGCTGCTGCGCATGCGGCGCGTCTTCCAGAAAGGACCGGAGGTGCGGACGGTGTTGACGTCCACGCGCCGGCTCGGACGCATCGATGACGCGCCCGAGTACGCCACCTCGCCCTTCCTTCAGGGCTTCGTGCCCCCGCTGTACCTGACGCCGCTCACGCCTGACGAGACGCGGGCGCTACTGGCTCGCGGCGATTTCTCCGACGCGGACTGTCAGGCCATTCTCGAGCGCACGGCTGCGCACCCTTTCCTGGTCCAGCTCATCGCCAGTCGCCTCTTCGAGGTGAACGATCTTGCGGCGGTCTTGGAGCAGGTCGGCGTTGACGAGATGGTGGCCAATTTCTTTTCCGTCGACTTCCAGACCCTCGAAAAGACCGAGCGCCGCGCGCTCGAAGAGGTCGCCCGCGCCGAGCGGCTCACACTGAGGCAAGTCAGTCAGAAAGTCGGCATCCCTGAAGACGCGCTGGCCCCCAGTCTGGTGGCCTTGGCCAAGATGGGTTACCTCACGCCTGATCGCGATGGCTACCGCGTCGGCAACTCGTTCTTCGCCCGCTGGCTGAGCCGATCCCAGGCGCTCGGCGCGGCCGAGGCCGCTTCGTGATTGTCGGTCTCAATCGCATCTTCCCCCACGCAGGCAAGGACTACCACCTGCAAGTGGAGGATCTCGGCTTTGAAACAGCCGTATTCGACGTGCGCGTCTACGACGGCGGCTCGCTCATCTGGCACAAGCGCGTGAGCTATGCCGACCTGGCTCAGCGCGCCCTCCCGCGCGAGGAAGCGGAGCGGGAGTTGCGCGCCTTGATGGAGAAGACCCTGCACACGCTGGAGGCTGCCGTCGTCAAGGGCAAGCTGCCCTA
>PMCG01000240.1:0-1459 GCA_003155335.1 Acidobacteriota bacterium | reverse complement strand
GCGCGTTCGACCAGATCGCCGACGACGCGCTGCGCCTGAACGGCCCGTACTTCCTCCTCGCTCGGCACCGCGATCTCGCCGATGTCGATCGTGTAGCGTCTGACGAGTCGGTTGAAGCTCATCAGGTCATGCGCCGAGACGAGACTGATCACGCGCCCGCCCTTGCCGATGCGACCCGTGCGCCCCGCACGGTGGATGTACTGCTCAGGCGACTCCGGGGTCGAGTAGACGAACACGTGCGACAGGTCCTCGATGTCGATGCCCCGCGAAGCGACGTCCGTCGTCACCAGGTGCCGCACCTGCCGCGTCCTGAAGCCGTCCATCACGCGCTCGCGGCGCCTTTGCGCCAGATCCGACGAGAGCATGGCCGCCGGCAAGCCGCGGCCCTGCAAGAAGGTGTACACGCGGCGCGTCTCCTCGCGCGTGTTGCAGAAGACCATCGATGCCGCCACGTTCTCGTGCTCGATCAGACGGTAGAGCGCCTCTTCCTTGTGCAGCTTGGGCGTCAGGCAATAGCGGTGCTCGACCTCCTTGACGTAGACCGAGTCCTCCGAAAGCAGCAGCCACTCGGGCTCGGCCATGTAGTGATAGATCAGCCCGCGGATGCCCAGCGGTACCGTTGCGGAAAAGAGCAGGGTCTGCCGCTCGTCCGGCACGTACTCCATGATCTGGCTCATCTCGACGGCAAAGCCCATGTCGAGCATGCGGTCCGCCTCGTCGAGCACCAGCACGCGCAGGGCTGTGAGCTCGAGACTGCCGCGGCGCAGATGGTCCAGTACGCGGCCCGGCGTACCGACGACAAGATGCACCCCGGCATCCAGGCTGGCGAGCTGCCGCTCGATCGGGTCTCCGCCGTAGACCGTCTCCACCTTGATGCCTCGGCCCCGGCCGATGGCAGCCACCTCGGCTGACACCTGCAAGGCCAACTCGCGCGTCGGCGTCAACACCAAGGCCTGCACCACCGCGCGTTCGACGTCAATGCGCTCGGCGATCGGAATGCCAAAGGCCGCGGTCTTGCCCGTGCCGGTGCGCGACTGCACGACGAGGTCGCGTCCGGCCAGGGCGCGCGGCAGTGTTTCCTGCTGACACGCTGTCGGATAGCGGTACCCCATCGCGGCCAGACTGCCCAGCGTCTCAGGCGAGAGCGCGAACGACTCGAAAGCGGTTTCCGCGTTGTCCATCGTCGGATTATCGTTGGCGCACGCTCGAACCGCAAGGACGAGCACGATGCCCGCGTTTCACCTATAATCACCTGGCGCGTACGCGGGCCGCGTTGCACCGTCGCACTCGCGGGACTCAGCGGCGTTTCCGGCGCGCCCCACCGCTTCCACTTCATGATTCACGTCGAAGGTCTCAGCAAGCGCTATGGCGAGAAGGTCCTCTTCGAGGACGTGTCCTGGCACGTCCGCAAGCGCGACCGCATCGGCCTCTCAGGCCCCAACGGCTCAGGCAAGACCAC
>PMCG01000330.1:4324-7709 GCA_003155335.1 Acidobacteriota bacterium | reverse complement strand
GCGACGCTGAGCGCCAAGCAGGTGGAGAGCCTGCCGGTGTTCGGCGACGCTGCGCAGCTGCAGGCGCGCTCGGTCCCAGGCACCCAGTGGCTGGGGCAGCCCACAGTGGTGGACCTGCACTCGAACCTAGGCGCGTCGAGCGTGAACGCCGCGGGCGCAGTCGGCGGCGTCGAGTACGCGCTAGACGGCGTGCCCAACCTGGCCCGTGACTCGCGCGTAGCCTACATGCCGCCGATCCAGACCGTTGACGAGATCCGCGTGGACACGGCCGCCTTCGACGCCTCGAAAGGCCACACGGCCAATGCCACGATCACGCTCTTGTCCAAGAGCGGTACCAATCAGTTCCATGGCACCGCCAACTACGAGTACTGGAACCAGCGCTGGAACGGCACACCCAGCACAACCAATGCCAAGTACTGGGGCAATATCAACTCCGCTCTCGCCAGTGGCAATACCGCCCTGGCCGACCAGCTGCGCGCCCAGGAACGCCAGCTGCCGGGCCACAACAACTCCTACGCTGCAACCCTGGGCGGGCCCCTCAAGCGCGACAAGTTCTTCTTCTTTGCCTCGTTCAACGGCTATCAGAAGACCCAGAGCGAGGAGTCGACAGCGTTCAATCGCACCGTGCCCACGGAAGCCCATCGGCGCGGCGACTTCTCGGACCTCTTGGCGCTGGGACCCCAGTACCAGATCTACGATCCGCGCACGGCGCACCTGGTCAATGGCGTCGTGGTCCGGAATCCTTTTCCGAACAATCAGGTGCCGATCCTGAATCCCGTGTACAACGCCTACGCCGCGCTCTATCCGTTGCCCAACAACACGACAGGCTCTGCAGGCGCCGATGGCACTAACAACTATCTCGCCACCGGGATACCGTGGACCTGGAAGTACACGGGTTTCAGCAACCGTTTCGATTGGATGCCTTCGTCTCGCAGCCGCTTCTACGGGAAGATCTCCTACTACGACTGGAAGGAAGACCGCAACGACTGGACCTACGAGACGGCTCGCCTTCTGAGCACGCGGGCCCAGAACCGCCACGACTTGGCCGCAGCGCTGGACTGGGTCTTTGCCATGAACTCGAGCACGATCCTGAACGTGGACGTGGCCTACAATCGATACCGGGACGGCGACGTCCTGACAGACAAGCAGAAGAGCTACACGCCGAGCGGCGTGGGCTTCCCGACCTACATGGACGCCAAGGCAGGGCAGTTCGCGGGTCTGCCGCGGATCAACTTCTCCTTCTACAGCAACGTCGGCTACAACACGAACAACGTCAGCGTGCCGTCACTCTCCTGGTACAACACCGCCTCGTTGCGCGCGGACCTGACCAAGATCATCAAGACCCACAGCGTCAAAGTCGGCGTGGATCTGCGGCAGTACTATCGCGAGACATACGCTCCGGGGAACGCCAACGGGACGTTCAACTTCCGTAATGACTACGTCAAGCAGAACGAGAACACCAACAATGCGGCCACGGCCGGGCTGGAGTGGGCAGCCTTCATGCTGGGAGTGCCGAGCTCCGTCTCCGTCGACACCAACGACAGTCTGTATCTGACCAACCCGGCTCGCGCGGGCTATTTCCAGGACGACTGGCGCGTGAGCTCTAAGCTGACGCTCAACCTCGGCCTGCGCTACGAGTGGGAAGGCGGTTTCACCGAACGGTACGACCGCGGTCTGGCCGGGTTCGACCCCACGGCAACCCTTCCGATCACCGCTGGCGCGCAGGCCGCCTACGCCCGGACCCTGCCCACGCTCACGGCGAACCAGAGCAAAGGCCTGCCAGCGTCGATCTCCGTCCTGGGCGGGTCGCAGTTCCTCGGCGTGAACGGCACGCCGACGACGCTCAACGATGCCCAGAGTGTCGTCATGCCGCGTCTGGGCGCCGTGTACCAACTCACGGACAAGACCGTCTTTCGGGCCGGCTATGGTCTCTTCTATGCCACCAACAACGTCCTGAACCAGGGCCTCGACCAAAACGGCTTCAGCTTCCCGACCGGTACGACCATCACCAACGACCGCGGATTGACGTTCAATAACGCGGACCTCCAGGCCGGACGGACGCTCATGGCCGACCCGTTTCCGGTTCGCGCAGACGGGACGCGCTTCAGCCAGCCGCTCGGCAGCACACTCGGCCTCATGCAAATGGTCGGAAACGCCTGGGACTTCTCAAGCCGCGACTGGAAGCGGGCGCGTCAACAGCGCTGGCGCGTGGGGCTCGAACAGGAGCTGACCAAGAACCTCATCATAGAAGTGGCCTACCTGGGCTCGCGCGCCGACGACATCGCGCTCCTGCAACGACTCAATCCGCTGCCAGAGCAGTACTGGGCATCAGGGAACGTACGCAACGATGCGGTCGCGAACGACCTCAACCAGAACATCGCCAATCCGTTCGCGCTCGCCAACTTCGCCGATCTCAGGACCAGCAACCCGACGCTCTACAGCTACATGTCCACCCAGGGCTTCTACACCGGCACTACCATCAAGAAATCGCAGCTGCTGCGCGATTTCCCGCAGATGTCCAGCGGGAATGGCGTGCGCGACCGGTTCGTGCCTTCCGGCCAAGCCAAGTACGATCACATCGAGGTCACGATCCAGAAGCGCTTCGCGAGCGGGCTCAGCTTCATGACGGCCTACACGCGAGCCTGGGCGCAGCGCAAGGATTGGTACGCGAACGAGTTCGATGCCGCGCCGAGCTGGACTCCAGACGGCGGAGTGGCACCGCACCACATCATGGCCAACGCCGTGGCCGAAGCGCCATTCGGCAAGGGCAAGCGCTTCTTCCAGAGCGGGCTCCTCGGTGCGCTGCTCGGTGGCTGGCGTCTGAGCGGAATCTACCACTGGGAGAGCGGCAGCACGTACGACTTCGGCAACGCCTTCTGGTACGGCGCCACGCCAGCCAACGCGCTTGACCCCAACGACCCGGCCTACCAGGCCATCAAGCTCGACAAGCCCACACCCGGTCGCTGGTTCAACATCGAGCCGTTCCTCTTGCCCTCGGCCCGCGCCCAGTACCCCGATTGGGCCACGAACTCCGCGTCGTTGAACAAGGTCATCGCAGCCACGAACACAGCGAGTCCAAACTCCTTTCAAAGCCGCGTCTTCCCGCTCCGCTTCGACTTCTTGCGTGGCGATCCGTTGAGCCAGTTGGATCTGAGCCTCTCGCGCAGGTTTGGCCTGCCGAGTGGCATGCGCATGGAGGTGCGGGCCGACGTCATCAACCTGCTCAACACGGTCCAGTGGCGCAACAACCCCAACACGAGTCCCTACTCGACGACCTTCGGACAGGTCGTCGAGCAGTGGAACACCCCCCGCTGGATCATCCTCAAGGCGGGTCTGTTCTTCTAGAAACAGCCCTGCCTGCCTTACCTTTCGCGGAACCGGTCGG
>PMCG01000330.1:0-4162 GCA_003155335.1 Acidobacteriota bacterium | reverse complement strand
CCGGTCACCATGAAGCTGCCATCGAGCCTGACGTCCTCCGACGACGCTCCGACCATGACGGTGAAGCGGCCAGGTTCGACCGTCCACTGGTCGTTGCGATCGTAGAGCGCGAGGTCGTCTGGGCCGAGGACGAATCTCACCGTCTGGGTCTCTCCCGGCTGCAGCGCGATGCGAGCGAAGCCGCGCAGTACCTTCTCGAAGGTGATGACGCTGCTGTAGTCGTCACGGAGATAGAGCTGCACGACCTCTTCGCCGGCCCGAGTGCCTGTGTTCGTGACGTCGCACGAGACTGCAATGCGGCCCTGGGCTTCGGTCCGAGCCGGATCGATCTTGAGATTGGCGTAGGCAAACGTGGTGTAGCTCAGGCCATGGCCGAAGGGAAAGAGGGGGCCCGTGACCTGGGCGCTGTCGCGCCCCTGGGATCCGGGATGAGCNNTCGCCGCCTTCTTCACCGGGGAACCACATCTCGACGATGGCGGGGACGTGCTGAACGGCCCAGTTGACGCTGAGCGGGCGCCCGTTGCTGAGCACCAGGACGATCGGCTTGCCGACAGCCTGGAGCGCTTCGAGGAGCTCCTCCTGGTGGCCCGGGAGGTCGAGGCTGATGCGGCTGGCCGACTCGCGGCAAATCTCGTCGGTCTCGCCGAGGGCGGCCACGATCACGTCTGCTTTGCGCGCCGCAGCCACGGCCTCGGCGATTCCGGCACGCTCACTCTCGGACGGCGGCTCCTTGAAGACGTCGCTCTCCGGAAAGCGCTCGCCTTTCACGGAGACGCCTTGGACATAGTCCACGCTGGCTTGGGCGCCGAGCTTGCGGCGGATCCCCGCCAGGATCGTCACATAATCCAGCCGCTGGGGACCGTAGCGCGACCACCAGCCGTGCGGGTCGTCGGCCAGTGGACCTGTGACGAGGATGCGGCCGATGTCCTTGCGAAGCGGAAGGAGTGAGCCCTCGTTCTTGAGGAGGATGACGGACTCGCGCGCGGCCCTGTGGGCAACGGCGACGTGGTCAGGGGANNCTTGCCGTCGCGCACGAGCTGGCGGAGTGGCGTCACGTACTGATCGGGAGGGGTGAAGTTCGTCCGGACGTTCAACCCGGCCTCGACCGCCTGGCGCACCGCCTCGGGGTAGGTGGCAGCGACCCGATGCTTCCTGTAGATGAACTCGACAGCCCCGCTGTCGGAGACGACGTAGCCCCGGAAGCCCCACTCGTTCCGCAGGATCTCCGTCAGAAAGAGATGGCTGCTCTCTATGGGAATGCCGTCATAGTCGTTGTAGGACGCCATGACTCCGAGCGCGCCCGCCTCGCGGATGGCTCGCCGAAACGGGTGCAGGAAGATGGTCTCGACCTCGCGCCAGGTGGCCTGCGGGTCTGTGCGCGCCTCGCCGTCGCGTCCGCCCTTCGGGATGCTGTAGACCGCGAAGTGCTTGAGCGTCGAGACCACACGCTGGTCCTGGATTCCCCGAACCTGCGCGACGCCCAGGACGCCGGCCAGGAATGGGTCCTCCGAGTAGCCGTCGATGACGCGGCCCCAGCGCGGATCGCGGCCCAGGTCGAGCACCGGTGAGTAGACGTTGGTGTAGCCCAGGGCGCGCGCCTCGCGCCCCGTCACGCGCCCGATGTCGTAGGTGAGGGCCGCGTCCCAGGCGCTGCCGACGGCCAGCTGGGCCGGGAAGCTCGTGGCCTTCGAGTGCATCAGGCCGCGGATTCCCTCGTTCGTGAAATCGACCGGTATTCCGAGCCGCGTCTGTTCGACGAAGAAACGCTGGACCTCGTTCATGGCGCGCGCGTGGAGCGAGTAGGGAAGGGCGTGGACCGGGTCGCGCAGCGTGCCGTTCCAACCGCTGTTGCCGTTCATGTGCTCGTCGATGTTGCCGAGGCCATCCTTCCACAAGGCGGTCTTCCAGGCGGCGGTCGGCAGCTCATCCTTGAGAACGCGCGGGAACCCGTAGAGCGTCGCCATCTGGGCTGTCTTCTCCTCGAGCGTCATGCGACCCAGGAGATCGGAGATGCGCGCCTCGACGTCGAGCGACGGATCTTCGTAGGGGTCCTTCGCGCCGTTCTTGTTCAGATCNNGTGGCAGGAGCCGCAAGGACGATCGAAGAGAGAAGGGCATGCTCAAAGGAAGTCACCTCGTGGGAAAGCGCGGACTGCTCGGGCCGCAGCCGCGACTTGCGGGCATGCTCGAGTGGTGCGCGGGTAGGCGTGCCGGGCAGGGGAGTCTGGACGCATGTGGGTTACAGGGGGTCGGGATCCCCCGAGCCGCTTCCGCCGCGCGTCAGGCCTCGGCGGGTCAGGTGCAGCGTCACGGCCTGGGTGCGCGTATGGACCTGGAGCTTCTCGTAGACCTTGCGCACGTGAGAATGGATGGTGTCGTAGCTGACCCCGAGCGCGACGGCGATCTCGCGGTAGCGATGCCCCTTGGCGAGCAGGTCGAGCACCTCGCGTTCGCGCGGCGTGAGGGCGTCGTCGGCAGGGCTGGCCGGCGGGCGCCGACGGAACCACTGGACCGCTTTGCGCGCGATCTCGCTGGACATCGGCGAGCCGCCGCCATGGACGTCGCGGATGCTGTCGATGAGCTGAGGGTGACGCGTCCGCTTCAGCAGATACCCGGTGGCGCCCGCTGCGAGGGCATCGAAGATCAGGTCGTTGTCCTGGTAGACGGTCAGCATGACGATCTGCGTCTCAGGGATGAGGACCTTGAGCTGTCGGACGCCTTCGACGCCGTTCATCCCGGGGAGCTTGATGTCCATGAGAACGACGTCCGGCTTGATCGCCGGCAGGATGCGGATCGCTTCCTCTGCGCTGCCGTGGTGGCTCACGCAGCGAAAGCCCGCGGTGCGATCGATGAGGTTGGCCAACGTCGTTCGAACGCGATCATCGTCCTCGACGATGGCGACAGTGATCAGGGGCACAGGCATCGCATTCATCTCGCGCGCACTACTCTAGGCCGAGCGACTGGCGCTGCCAATCACCCATTCGGGTGACATCGGTCAGCGGCGCTCGCTGTCCAGCTCGACCCGGGTGCCCCGGCCGATCTCGCTCCGCACGGTGCAGCGACCGCCGATCGAGAGCATGCGCGCGGCCATGTTGGGCAGGCCGTGGCCGGAGGCGATCCTCGGGCCACGCGGATTCGGCGTGACGCTCTCGGGGTCGAACCCGCAGCCGTCGTCCTCGATGATCAGGGAAAACGACCCCGCATGCGCCTCGATCCGCAGGGCGAGCTCCTTTGCCGCGGAGTGCTTGATGGCGTTGGTGAGTGCCTCCTTGACCGCCAGAAAGACGTTGTGGCGGACCTCGGAGGTGAGCGGCAATACGGGGAGCTGGTCCGGGGCGTCCAGACGGCACTGGATNNAGCTCGCAGGCGCGGTCGGAGATCTGCTCGAGATGCGTTTCAGCCTCTTGCGGACGGTCGCTCCTGACCAGCTCGCTGAGGAGCGTGATCTGCGTCAGGCCGGCGCCGAGATCGTCGTGGATGTCCTTGGCGATGCGCGTGCGATCGTGCTCGATCGCGCGTTGCCGCTCGAGGCGCGCCATGTCGCCTCGCAGCCGGCGGGAGGCGAGCTGGCGCGCGCTCAGCGCCGTCAGACCAAGCGCGATCAGCGCCGCGAGGCCGCGCACCCACCAGATTTCCCAGAAGTGAGGGAGCACGCGAAGCGTCAGCCGGGCGCCCTGTTCGTTCCAGACGCCGTCGCTGTTGCAGGCGATGACGCGAAAGCGATAGTCCCGCGGGTAGAGGTAGCTGTACTGCGCCGTGTGGCGCAGGCCGGCATCGACCCAGTCCCGCTCGAGACCCTCGAGGCGATAGCGAAAGCGCACCTTGTCGGGAGCAGTGAGGCTCAGCCCGGCGTAGCGCAGCTCGACGTACCGTTTGCCGGGCGGAATGATGAGGAGGCTCTCGGCGTCACGCGGGCCGGCCGGCTGGCGCGGCGCGGCGGAGGGCGACTGCGGCTCCCCGTCCACGCGCACTTCCTCGATCAGGACGGACGGCGGAACCGGATTCTCGCGGAGCTGGGCCGGCATTACGGAGAAGACGCCCTTGGTCGTGGCGAACCACAAGCGTCCCTCGGCGTCGCGCGAGGAGGACGGTTGATAGCCCGAGCACTCCACGGGCGGCAGCCCGTCCGCATGGCCGTAGCTCAAGGAAGGCAGCGCGCTCTG
>PMCG01000256.1 GCA_003155335.1 Acidobacteriota bacterium | reverse complement strand
GCGGCGATCTCACAACCGCTGCACTTGCAGCAGCCGACGGTCGACAGCACCGAGGCGCCTTACTTCGTCGATCTGGTGCGTGAGCAGCTCGCCAAGCGCTACGTCGGCGCAGACCTGTTCACCCAGAATCTGACGATCTACACCTCGCTCGATCTCGAGCTGCAGTCGCTGGCCCAGGGGGCGCTGCGCCGCGGCCTNNTGGTAGGCGGACGCTCCTACGGTTCGAGCCAGTACAACCGCGTGACCGAAGCGCGGCGTCAACCCGGCTCGACATTCAAGCCTTTCGTCTACCTGGCCGCCTTCGAGGCCAGCATCGAGGACCCGGCGCTGCCGCCGCTCACGCCGGCCACGGTCGTCGATGACTCGCCCACCGCCTTCCTCTACGAAGACAAGGAGTACACCCCGGAGAACTACGAGGGCAAGTACTTCGGCAACGTCACGCTGCGCAAGGCGCTGGCGCACTCGCTCAACGTCGCCACTGTCAAGGTCGGCGAGATCATCGGCTTCGATCGCGTCGCCAACATGTGGACGCAGCGCCTGGGAATGTCGGCCAACGTCAAGGGCTATCCCGCAGTGGCCTTGGGGTCTTTCGAAGCCACGCCGCTCGAGATGGCGATCGCGTACAACGTGCTCGCCAACGGCGGNNATGCTGCGCAGCGTGATCAACAACGGCACCGCAGCGAATGCGCGCGTCTGGGGTTTCACGCCGGACGCGGCCGGCAAGACAGGCACGACCAATGACATGCGCGATGCCTGGTTCGCAGGCTACACGCCTGACCTGCTGTGCGTGGTCTGGGTCGGTTACGACGACAACACGCCGATCAACCTGCCCGGCGCCAGGGCCGCGTTGCCGATCTGGGTCGATTTCATGAAGAACGCGCTGGCCGGGGTCAGGTCGCGCCCGTTCCCCGTGCCGGCCGACACGATCGTCTTCGCCGACATCTGCGCGGAGACCGGGCTTCTGGCGAACCCGCGCTGCCCCAAGGTCATCTCCGAGAGCTTCCTCACCGGCACCGTGCCCACGTCCACCTGCGGCCTCCATTGATGGTAGGGGCACGGCGCGCCGTGCCCCTACGCTATTGACGCCTGCGCCTGCGGTCGATACACTGCGTTTGTCGTCGGGCGCTTAACTCAGCGGTAGAGTGCCATCCTCACACGGTGGAAGTCGCTGGTTCGAATCCAGCAGCGCCCACCACCGACCCACGAGAAGCTGTCAGATATCAGAGGTCAGAGATCAGCCGATCTGCTGCTCCGGCTGGCCTCTGTCCGAGGTTCAAGTACGGCAAGCCTGTGGGCCAGCGTTCATGCGACGCGGACAGACGTCGGCCAGTCGCCTCAATGCTGCTTGACGAGGACAGATGATGCCCAGCCCTCCTCAGTTCCATCCGTGCGCGTGAGCGGCGTGGCGATGCCGTTCTTCCAGAACATAGCTACGTCAAACAAGAAGGAAGACCTCGAGAAGCTGGTCCTGCTCTCCACGCCCCCCGCGACATAGATGTCGTCTCCCGAGACGGCCACGGACTCCGCAGAAGCATCGTCGGCTACATCCGTGAGTGGGAGCGCCGCAGGGACGCCGTTCTTCCAGACTATGGCCAGGTGCAGTGGCGGCGCCGTTCCGCCGAACTCGGCCCCAGCGACATAGACATCCCGGCCGGAGATGGTCACTGACAACGCCCGGGCATCCTTGCTTCCATCCGTGAGCGGCGTGGGGACGCCGTTCTTCCAGACCATCGCGATCCTTAGCCCCGCCGTTCCAGCGTATTCGGTCCCAGCGACATAGACGTCGCTGCCGGAGATGGCCACGGACAACGCCCAGGCATACCTGCTTCCGTCCGTGAGCGGCGTAGCGACGCCGTCCTTCCAGACCGTAGCCACATCGTGAAGGGTTCCGCGCTTCTCCGACCCCACGACATAGACAGTGGGCATCGTCGCGGGTGTTGGCGTTGGCGCAGGTATTGGCGTTGGCGCAGGTGTTGGTGTGGGCAAAGGCGTGGGGGTGGGCGTAGGCGTGGGCTCGCTGGGCAGTGAGCCGCCACAACCGGCGGCCAGCACAGCGGCCATGAGAAGGCAGGCGCGGAGAAGAGGTCGTGAGCGCATGTGACAGCCAGGCGCCAGAAGCAGGCCGGCGATGGCGTCGCAGCGAGTGGTGGAGTTCATATCTGACCTCTGATTCTCGTTCGGGCCGCTTGCGGCCTGCGTCGTTCGTCCGCCGCCTCGGAGAGAATCGCGACCACCTCGACGCGCCTCGCTAGCGCGCGCCGGCCGCCTGCGCAGGAGACGCGGCGCCATTTGCCAGCGCCAGTTCCGCGTCGATGACGCGTGCGAAGCGCTGGAGCGGCAGGGCGCCCTTGAACATGCGGCCGTTGACGAAGATGCCGGGCGTGCCCCGCACGCCGAGCTCCTCGCCCGCAGCCGCGTCGCGCTGCACACGCGAGGCTGCTCGGCCGGAGTCCAGGCAGCGACCGAATGCCGCGGTGTTCAGATGCAGGTCGCTCGCGTAGCGCTTGAGATCGGCCGGATCGAGATGGGCCTGGTCTTCGAAGAGCCGGTCGTGCATCTCCCAGAAATGCCCCTGCTCGCCCGCGCAGCTCGCCGCCTCGGCCGCCTTCTCGGCGTGCGGATGGATCTGCTTGAGCGGGAAGTGACGGAAGACCAGGCGCACGCGATCGCCGTACTGCTTGCTCAACTGTCGCAGCGTGAGCGCCGCCTGTGCGCAGTAGGGACATTGGAAATCGGAGAACTCGACGATCGTCACAGGCGCGCTCGCCGGCCCCTGCGACGGTCCATCACCTGGCTCAACCGTCAGCCGCGGCACCTCCAGCGCGATGGTGGCGTTGGCCTTCTTCCACAGCTCGGATGAAAATGCCGCACGGCGCTCCGCCTGTCGCTCTTGACGCATCCCGGACTCGATCTGGCGCAGCACCTCGGCTTCGGGTTGCCCCTTGACGCGCTCCTTGACGCGCTCGTACTGCGAGCGCTTTTCCGCCTCGGTGACGGGCGTGATCTTGCCATCGACCTCGGCGGCCAGCAGCTTCTCGAC
>PMCG01000311.1 GCA_003155335.1 Acidobacteriota bacterium | reverse complement strand
GCACAGGCTGACGCTAGTCGCTTGAGGCAGCGGCTGCGAGAGGACGGCTACTGGAGCGCCTCTGTCGAGGTCCATGAGACCTACGATCCTTTGCAGAGCCGCATCGCGCTGGTATTCGACGTGCACGCCGGGCCGCGTATGCTGCTCCGCTTCAGTGGTTTCGCACCGGCGGGCCATCTCCAAGGACAGGCGCATCACCTCCTCGTCGAATCTGGACTGCGGGCCGATGCGGTCGAGGAGGTCACAGAACTTCTGGAGGACGATCTCCGGCGTCAGGGCTTTGCGTTCGCCACGGTGACTCATGAGCAGGAGGAAGGGCCGGACTGGCGCCGCGTGGTGTTTGTCGGCCAGAGCGGCCCGCTCGTCCGCGTGGCCTCCGTGAGACTGGAGGGCGCGCCGAGCGAGGATCTCGCTCGTCTCGTGACGACGCACGCCGGTCAGCGTTTCCAGGAGCGGCAGGTCGAGCGCGACGTGCAGACTCTCAAGCGGGCTCTACAAGAGCGCGGGTTCGTCGAGGTGCAGGTCGATGTCGATCCGCCAGTCCACGGGTCGTCCACTCCCATCGTCCTGCGGATCCGTCCCGGTGTTCGCACGACCCTGGCGTCGATCGAGGTGATCTCCGCGGCCACGCTGCCGGGCGCGGCGCCGCAGGACCTAGGCTTGTCTGCCGGCGACCCCTACCGCGTCGGCGAGGTGGCGCGCGCTCGGGCGGCGCTGACTGCGACGTATCACAATGCTGGATACACCCAGGCCGTTGTCGTCGTGGAGACGGCGCCCGCAGACAACCGCAACAGCTTGGCGCTGAAGTTCCGCGTGGACCCGGGTAGCCGAGCCGAGCTCGAGCGAGTTCTCGTCGCAGGTCTGCAGCACACGCACGAGGAAGTCGTCCGCCGCGAGCTATCGATCCGCGATGGCGAGGCGCTGCGGTGGGACCGCGTGCTCGAGAGTCACCGTCGTCTGAGCGCGTTGGGGCTCTTCCGCGACGTCTCCGTCTACGAGCTGGACCCGGACGAGTCCGAACGGCGGACCCTCGTCTTCGCTGTGGAGGAGGGGCCGCGCACGCGACTCACCGCCGGCCTGGGCGCAGCGGGCATCAGCACCGAGCTCAATGCGGCGTCAAGGACTGGCGACGTCAATCCGACTCTGCGCGCGAGCGCTGAGGTCACACGCCGTGATCTCGGCGGGCTGGACCGCGACATCTCGCTCTTCGCTCGCTTCAGCTTCCGCGGCAGTCGCTTCTTGGCCGAGTACCATGACCCGTACCCGCTGGGCCGCAAGGCCGACATGTCGGTGACGGTCTTTCGCGAGGAGGAGGAGCGCACCACATTCAACTTCGACCGCGTGGGCGCCAGCCTCCAGGCCACTCGTAGGCTAACGCCGCACTGGAGTCTCATCCTGCGCTACGTCGTCAGTCGCACGCGCTCCAGCGACGTCACCGTGCCCCTCAACCAGGTCGATCGCCAGTACCGCGACGAACGCTCTTCCGGACCATCGCTCTCGCTCGTCAACGACACGCGCGACGACCCACTCGATCCGCGACGCGGCCGCTTCCTCGCGGTCGACTCGCAGCTCTCGCACGCGCTTCTCGGTGGCCACAGTTTCTGGAAGACCTTCCTGCAAGGCGCCGCATTCCAGCGCTTGCACGGGCCGCTGCTGCTGGCCGTTGGCGCGCGCATCGGCGCTGCGTGGACCTTCCGCGGCCAGGACCTCGATGCCCCGGACAGGTTCTATGCAGGAGGCAGCTACAGCATGCGCGGTTTCGACACGGACGCTGTCGCGCCCGACGGCGGCCGGTCCCTCTGGGTGGGGAGCATCGAGCTGCGCCAGGCCCTCGGGCATGGCTTCTCCGTGGCCGGGTTCACGGACGTCGGCAACGTCTTTCCGACGGTGTCGGCCACGGACTTCGGCGCTCTGCGGAAGTCAGCCGGACTGGGTCTGCGCTATCGAACGCCGGTCGGGCCGCTTCGCGTGGACTGGGCTTTCAAGCTCGATCCGCGGCCGCTCGAGCCGCGCAGTCGCCTGCATATCACGGTGGGCCATGCATTCTAGCGCCGTGGCGGCCGTGTGCGTGCTCCTGGCGCCTGCGTCCGGCTCTACGACTGGCAACGTCGTCGTCGAACGCGTGCTCGCCGTCGTCGACCGTCGGCCAGTGCTGCTCAGCGAGGTGCGGCTGGTCGAGCGCCTGCGCAACGTCGAAAGACAGGCCGCCCTCGATCTGTTGATCGATGAGCTGCTGATGTACGCGGAGGCGCGTCGCTTCCCCCAAGCACATCCGAGCCCGGCAGAAGAGGCGGCCGCGACATCCAGTCTCGTACGGCTACACGTGGAAGGCGTCAGCCAGGCTGAGTTGCGGCGAGTCGCACAGCGGCAGGCCACGATCGTCAAGTACATCGGCCTGCGGCTGCGGCCTCTCGTACGTGTCAGCGACGAGGCCGTGTTGCAGGCCTACAAAGACGCGCAGAACGACCGCGCTGCCGGGGCCACAGGAGCCGCGTTTGCGGCCGAGGCGGGAGAGATCCGCGAGCGCCTCACGCAGCGGGAGCTCGACGCGCGAGTGGAGGAGTGGACGCGCCGGCTGCGCGAGAGCGCGAACATCGACTACCCGGAGGGGCGGGACCCGCCTGCCCCGTAGCGTCCGAGGTGCGCGCCGACACGGATGCGCAGCAGATCGAGGAAGGCGCGAGCGCCTTTGAATGGCGTGACGCGCGTGGCCACATCATTGCGCCAGACGACGGGGACCTCCGCGATACGGTAGCCGCGTCGGCGCGCGAGAAACAGCGCCTCTACGTCAAAGCAGAACCCGTTGACCTTCGAGAGGGCGAAGACCTCCTCGGCGACACGTCCGGAGAAGAGCTTGAAACCACACTGGGTATCGCTGATCCCGGACACCGCGATCATTCTCACGGCGAGGTTGAAGAGGCGCCCCACGTTTTCGCGATACCAGGGCTGATGCTGCTCGATGCGCGCGCCTCTGGCCGCGCGCGACCCAATGGCGACATCGGCGCCGGCCTTGACCGCCGCAAGCAACCGCTCGGCCTCCTCGATCGGCGTCGAAAGATCGGCATCGCACATCAGGCGGTAAGCGCCGCGAGCAGTTAACATGCCGCGACGGACAGAGTATCCCTTCCCGCGGTTGGCCTCGTTGTGCACGAGTGCCACGCGACTGTCGCCCAAGGCGCGCACACAATCGACCGTGTTGTCGGTCGACCCGTCGTCGACGATCACGACTTCATAGCTCTCGGCCTTGCGCTCCAGGTAGTCGTGGATACGCTGCAAGGAGAACGGCAGGCGCCGCTCTTCGTTGTAGGCCGGGATGACGACCGAAAGATATGGCGCGTTCACTTGGTGCTCTCCCGCCGGCTGGATCGCAGTCTCGGGACGCGTTCCTGCGCGAGACGATACATTAGCTCACTTCACCTCGCGCGCCGATTCGTCCGCCGTCGTCGGCGTCTTACGCCCCCACGCTAGCACGCTCGATCCCCAAGGCAAGACTCCTCTCGCGAGCCACCACGCCTCCAGATCAAGCGCTCTGCGGAAAGCCCATTCCAAAGGCGTCGGAAGAGCCTCGACGTCCGAGCCCTGCCGATGGAGCCAGCGGTCCAGTACTCGGCGGACAGCGATGACTGGAAACAACAACGTGTTGCAGTAGGTGGAGCGCACAGCGCTCACGCCGCACGCGCTCAGCAGTTGCGAGATCTCGCCGCGTGTGTAGCGGTGTCTCGAGAGCACTTCCTCGTCGTGGGCGCCCCAGAGCCACTTCAAGGCGGGGACCCGGACGAAGAGCAAGGCCCCTGGGCGCAGCACGCGCACGAGCTCGCGCACAGCGGCGGCATCGTCGGCGACCCAGCGGTGGTAGAGCACATCAAAGGAGGTCGCGAGGTCGAACGCGTTGTCACAAAACGGCAGCCGAAGAAGATCGCCCTGTGACACAGTGACCGGACGCTGACGAGCAAGGGTCACGGCCAGCGGAGAAAGGTCGACGCCCACCGCCCGACCGTACTGGCTGAGCCACGTCAGATTGCCGCCCGTCCCGCAGCCTGCGTCGAGCACGCGCAGAGACGCTGGGCACTGCAACTCGCGCGTCAACAGCGCGCGGCTGATGGCGCGCATTCCGGCATACCACCAATGTCGNNCCTCGATCGTGATAGTGCTCGTCGGACAGCGCCACAGTCTCGGGCTCACCCGAGAGCGGCGCTCTTGAAATGCGTCGTCCAGGACCCAGCCGCCGACTCGTGTGCCATTCACCCACAGCGTCTGCGCACCGCGTCCAGCAGCGACAATGACCACATCCAAGGGCTCGGCGCAAGCGAGCGGAACGACGACACTGGCGCGCCCGGCCGTCCTGCGCACGACACGGCCGGAATGCAGCCGCGGTGAGCCCCAGCCGTCGAGTAGCAGTGCCTCGGCCCGCGGGTCAGCAAACGCCAGTGTGGCCTGACGCGCCTCGGGCGACCCGAAGAGATCGAGACCGATGAGACGATCGGCGTGCTCGAGGGGCACGTCATGCCTCCAAGCGGCGAGCCAGTTGCCCGGCCAGCCCAGTGGCGAGCCCAACGCTCGCGTCACTGTACGCGCCGTGCCGCCGGCCACGTCTGCGAACGCGACCGTGTCGTCGCGGGGCACAAGGTCACCGCGGTACTGCCCCATCAGCAGTAGATTCCAGATCACGAGGACCACAC
>PMCG01000173.1 GCA_003155335.1 Acidobacteriota bacterium | reverse complement strand
AGCAGCGCGAAGTAACGCTCGCCCTCCTTGGGCGGGCGGACCTGGCCGCTGACCGTGTCGCCGGTGCGCAGGTCGAACTTGCGGATCTGCGACGGCGAGATGTAGATGTCGTCGGGACCTGGCAGGTAGTTCGACTCGGGCGCGCGCAGAAAGCCGTAGCCGTCCGGCAGGCTCTCGAGCACCCCTTCGGCGAAGAGCAGGCCACTGTGCTCGGCCTGCGTCTGGAGGATGCGGAAGATCAAGTCGTGCTTCTTCATGCCGGCGATGCCCTCCACGCCCAGCTCGCGTGCCCGGGCGTTGAGTGCCTGGATGTTCATCTCCTTCAGCTCGGAGAGGTCGCAGGTCTTGGCCTGCGTTTCGGGTTCACTGCTCATCTGTATTGCCTCGCGGATTGAGTCGGTGCGTTTGTCTTGTCTTGTTCCCTGGGTTTTCTGCAAGCTGCCGGGGGATGCGCTCTCGCGTCCCTGGCAGCCCTCGGCCGGCCGGAGATTCCCCGTATCAGTGGGTCAGTCCATCCGGCACGGAGTCCAACGTCGCCGCTGGTGTGTCGGCGCCCTCTGTCGAATTCGGCGCTTCGCCATGAACCAAGGCGATCTTGAGGACGTCGTCCACACGGTCGACCAGCTCGATATCGAGCGTCTCCATCACGTTCTTCGGGATATCGGCGAGGTCCTTCTCGTTCTCGCGGGGCAGGATGATGGTCGAGATGCCCATGCGATGCGCTGCCAGCACCTTCTCCTTGACCCCGCCGATCGCCAGGACCTTGCCGCGCAGAGTGATCTCGCCCGTCATCGCGACGTCGCGCCGAACAGGCACCTTGGAGAGCGCCGACACAAGCGCGGTCGCCATCGTGACACCGGCTGAAGGGCCGTCCTTGGGGATGGCACCCTCGGGCACGTGGATGTGCACGTCCGTGCGGCGGTGGAAGCTGGAGGGTATGCCGAAGGTCTCGGCGTGGGAGCGCACGAAGGAGAGCGCCGCCTGTCCAGACTCCTGCATGACCTCGCCCAGCTTGCCCGTCAGCGTGAGCGCGCCCTTGCCCGGCATCAGCGTGACCTCCACGCTCAGGATCTCACCTCCGACCTCCGTCCACGCCAGGCCCGTGGCCATGCCGACCTCGTTCTGCTCCTCGGGGCGGGGCAGGCGGAAGCGCGGAACGCCCAGATAGTCGTTCAGCGTTGCCTCCCCGACGTGCGCGCGAAACGAGCGACCCTGGACGACGACCTGGCGCGCCACCTTGCGGCAGATGGAAGTGCTCTCGCGCTCGAGATTGCGAACCCCGGCCTCGCGCGTGTAGCGACGGATGATCGTCAGGATGGCTTCGTCGTCGAACGCGAGATTGGCGGGCCTGAGGCCGTGGCTCTTGATCTGCTTGGGTAGGAGATGCCGCTTGGCGATCTCGAGCTTCTCCTGCTCGGTGTACCCCGGGAGGCGGATCACCTCCAGCCGATCCTGCAGGGCCTGTGGCACCGGGTGTAGCACGTTGGCCGTGGCGATGAAGAAGACCGAGGACAGGTCGTACTCAACGTCCAGATAGTGGTCTGTGAAGGTATTGTTCTGCTCGGGATCGAGGACCTCGAGCAGCGCCGCCGAAGGATCGCCGCGGAAGTCCATCGACATCTTGTCGAGCTCGTCGAGCAGGAAGACCGGGTTGCGCGCGCCGGCCTTCTTCATCATCTGGATGATCTGGCCAGGGAATGCGCCGATGTAGGTGCGGCGGTGGCCGCGTATCTCGGCTTCGTCACGGACGCCGCCCAGGGACATGCGGACGAACTTCCGGTTC
The DNA here is from genome assembly GCA_003155335.1 of Acidobacteriota bacterium. Classification (GTDB taxonomy): domain Bacteria; phylum Acidobacteriota; class Vicinamibacteria; order Fen-336; family Fen-336; genus FEN-336. Next base: position 935 of record PMCG01000173.1, on the reverse strand, counting down.
GTGCAGCGCGCGATCGAACGCGCGAGCGAGGTCTTGCCCACGCCGGGCGGGCCGACGAAGCAGAGGATCGGCCCCTTCGGGCGGTCCACGAGCTGCCGCACAGCCAGGAACTCGACGATGCGCTCTTTGACCTTCTCAAGACCGTNNAGCCACTCGAGGTAGTTGCGCGAAACGGTGGCCTCCGCCGACATCGGCGGCATGGACTCCAGGCGCTTCAGCTCCTGAAGGGCCTTCTCCTTGGCCTCGGCGCTCATGCCGGCCTGTTCGACCTTCTTGCTCAGGTCGTCGACCTCGCTGGCGCGGTCGTCCTTGCGACCCAGCTCCTTCTGGATCGCCTTCATCTTCTCGCTCAGGTAGTACTCTTTTTGCGCGCGCTCCATCTGCTTCTTGACACGGCCCTGGATGCGGCGGTCCACTTGGAGCTTCTCTGTCTCCGACTCCAGCAGGTTCGCCAGGCGTGTCAGGCGCTCGTGAGGCGAGACAGTCTCGAGCAGCCCCTGCTTCTCTTCAACGCCCACGGCGAGGTGAGCCGCAATCGTGTCGGCCATCTTGCCGGGCTCCTCCACGCGGACCGCAGCCAACATGGCGTCGTAGTGGAGATTGTTCGATAGCTTGACGTAGTGCTCAAAGAGTCCGATGACCTTCGACATCAACGCGGCCGGATGTTCGCCAGTCGCGCGGTCCGGCTCCAGTGTGTGCACCGCGGCGACGTAGCAGCCCTGCTCCTCGGCCAGCTCCAAGATGCGGCCGCGCACCACGCCCTCGACCAGCACCTTGACGTTGCCGTCCGGGAGCCGGATGCTCTGGACGATGCTGCAGATCGTACCGACGTCGTGAATCTCGTCCGGACGTGGGTTGTCGCAGGCGGCGTCGTGTTGGGCCGAGAGCATGACACGCCGGCCGCGAGCCAGCGCCAGCTCCAGTGCTTTCGCGGA
>PMCG01000371.1 GCA_003155335.1 Acidobacteriota bacterium | reverse complement strand
CATGAGGCCGCGGTCTTCGTGCGATCGTCGACCCAAGTGGCCAGAGCCCGCGCCGCCGTCACGGAGGCCGGGCTCTCCTACAAAGAGCTTGACGATAGGGTGGAGACAACCAGCGGGTGCGTGTCGATCAGCACCATGCACCTCGCCAAGGGCCTGGAGTTCCGCGCCGTCGCGGNNTGGAGGAGGTGTACGACACCGAGCGCCATCTCCTCTACGTCGCCTGCACCCGCGCGCGAGATGCCTTGCTCGTGACAGCCGTCGCGCCAGCGTCGGAGTTCCTGGACGATCTGCAGATGTGACGGGCCAGGAACGCCCGGTAGCACAGAGGCAGTGGACGCAGGATACGGGAGGTCACATTAGCTCCAGACCTGCCTCTACAGGCCTATTGACCCGCGCAACGGCCAGACCTTCTACGTGGGGACGACTACCGCAAGCCTGGCGCCGCAAACCCGATCAATTACACCTGGTAGAGTCCGGGCACGAATTGTCGGACGCGCTGCCAGCCCGGGTCAGAGCCAACCCTTCTCTCGCGCGGTGCGCGCCGCTTCGATCCGATTGCGCGCGCCCATCTTGCTGATGGCTTCTGAGAGGTAATTGCGAACAGTACCTTCGGCGAGCCCAAGGTACTCCCCGATGGCGGCGGTCGTGCGCCCTTCGTCAGCGAGCCGCAGGACCTGGCGCTCGCGGTCGGTGAGGGGGTCGGGATCGCTCCACGCGTCGCTGGCCAGCTCCGGATCGATCACGCGACCTCCGCCATCTACGCGTCGCACGGCCTCGGCGAGGCGTTCGGCAGGCGTGTCCTTGAGGAGGTATCCGGCTACGCCAGCGTCCAATGCCCGCCGAAGGTATCCGGGACGAGCGAACGTGGTCAAGATGATCACCCGCGTCGGAAGCGACTGGCGCGTCACTTCCCGCGCGAGATCCAGCCCCGTCATTCGCGGCATCTCGATGTCGGCCACGACGATATCCGGCCGGATCTCACGTATGCGATCCAGAGCCTCTTGCCCATCGGCGGCCTGAGCCACGATTGCGATGTCCTCTTCGATCTCGAGTAGAGCCGCAAGTGCACCTCGGACCATCGCCTGGTCTTCCGCGATCAAGACGCGAATCATCGCGTGCCCGAGGACGTTGCATTGGGCAACGCCACTCGTATGCTCGTTCCGCGCTTGCCGTCGCGGGAGAAACGTCCGTCGAGCGATGCGACGCGCTCCCGAATGCCTGCGAGGCCAGCGCCCTCGGCTCCGTCTCCGCCCCGTCCGTCGTCGCTGACGTCAAGCACGACGTCGCCGTCTACTTGAGCGAGACTGATCGAACATCGTCGCGCCGAAGCGTGCCGGACGACGTTGGTCACGGCCTCTCGCACGACCAAGGCCAGGGCGACCTCGTGCTCGGCCTTGAGCGGCAATGGATCGAGTCGGTCAACGAGCTCGACGCCCGCGGCTTCGAGCGCGATGCGCGCACCCCTCAACTCGCTCGTCAGGTCGCGTTGTGTGAAGCCACGGACCGCGGCGCGCATCTCCCCTAGCGCCGCGCGCGAGATCTGCTCGACGTCCGCGATCTCGCGCATCGCGCGGGTCGTGTCGCGCTGAGCGAGTCGTCCGGCGAGCTCGGCTTTGAGAACAATGAGAGACAGCGTTCTGCCCAAGAGGTCGTGGAGATCACGCGCGATCCGCTCGCGTTCTTCGGTCTTCGCGAGCCTAGCCAACTCCGCCTGTGCTAGGCGCAGTTTGCCGTCCATTCGCCAACTCGCGACCAGGTGTATGTTCGCTGCGCCCACGGCCAGAGAGACGGCCGTTGCGGGAATCCAGACACCCAAAGGCGAGCGCAGGAATGCTACCTCGACGGCCGCCACGCAAACGAGCACGATGAGGCAAGGAAACCCCAGGCGTGGCCGACCGACGTTGCCCATGAAGCCCGCCGCATAGATGAAGAAGACGTTCGCTCCTGGGTTGACCGGAAGGAGCGCGACGCCCAAAAGCATGATCGCACCCAGCACAGGCAACAAACGCGGACCGATCACCTGAAACGCGCGTGCATAGAGAAACAGGAAGAGACCGGTGGCCAGAAGAGTCGCGGCGACCATGCGAGCCGGCCGGGGGTAGAGGATAGCGAACCCCAGTGGGAATGCGAGGTAGAGCAGCCAGAGGTAGGGCAGCCATCCGAGACTCGTTCGCAGCTCTTTGGCCGTCGCTTCCAAGTTTCCCAATGCTCCATCTCGGCCCAGCAGCCCCGAGCCGCACTCAATCTAACTCAACTGGCGTCGCGATGGACCTCCCGCCGGCGTTGCGCGGGGTGCGGTCCCTCATCCAGGGCAGTCTGGGCTGGCGCCACCCCACGGCGGCTCCAGCCGACTCCTCGATTGTGCTGGCGTGCGGCGCGCGTTCATTTGAGATAGACACGCAGACCGGTGGAGATGCTGAACCCGTTCGAGTAGAGCGGTTGGCTCGAGAGCTTCTCGGCTCGAGCGCCGATTCCCACTGCACCGAGCTCGGCGAAGTAGCTCATCTTGGGGCGCTTTGTCTGCGTCAGCAAGAACTCGAACCCGAAGTGGCCGTATGCGCCCCAGTGGTCGTGGTCGGAGAGATGGGCGTTTGTCCGCAAGTACAGCCCGCCACCTTCGCCGTACAGACGTACAAAGCCGCCCACGCGACCGCCCACAGCCACCAGACCCAGCCGATAGGAACTGTACGGAAACCATCCCTCACGCCACGTGTTTACCCCCGGGTGCCATGCCATGTTCACCGACGCACGTGCCGCTAGCCGGCCGTTGCGGACGAAGGGGCTCGTCAGCGTGAGACCGCAACCGAAATCCGACGCCACCTCATTGAGGTTGAACCCCACGGAGGGCGCGCGAGACCAAGCCGGAAGTGGCGAAGGCTCCGTCTCCGCCGCGCTGAGCGACATTGCGCAAAGCCAGGACGCCATGACCACCAGACCAAACACCGAACCCTTGCCGTACCGCATTTGAGGCCTCCCTTTCCGGCCTCTTGATCGAGGCCCCGCACTCGCCATACTCGGATGATCTTGGGGCATGCGTTGGCTTCGCGGTAGTGTGGATTGTCAGCGTCACTGGGTGACAAATCTCATTCCTCGCCACGGAGTGGGGGGAGGTCATCGATGCGTGGCAACTGGACACGTGGGAGGCCTACCG
>PMCG01000016.1:8228-11400 GCA_003155335.1 Acidobacteriota bacterium | reverse complement strand
AAGGCCGTGCCGCTGCTGCTCGAGGCCGTCGACCTCGATCCGGAGGAGCGGCCCGCGCGCCGTCTGCTGGCCCTGACCCTCGCGCATCATCCCACGCTGCAGCGCAGCGCCGAGCGGCATTTCCTGGTCGTCCTGGAGCAGGATCCCGGCGATGTCGAGCTCCGATACCGCCTGGCGGCCTACTACACGCGCCTCGGCCTGCCGGCCCGTGCGCGCGTTCACTTGCAGGCGATCCTGAAGGCGAATCCCGAGCACGAGGGGGCCCAGCGCGATCTCGGGCAGCTCGAGTCGAGCGACCCTCTGCGCGCCCGCTGATCAGTCTAGGCGCTTCCTGAAGCGCAGCGCTGCCACGCCCAGGATGCCGATGCCCATCCCCAGCAAAGCCAGCGCCTCCGGCCAGAGCACGGCGAGTCCCGAGCCCTTGAGGAAGATCCCCCGGATGATCGTGGCGTAGTACCGCAGCGGGACGATATACGTCAGCAGCTGGAACACGCGCGGCATGTTCTCGATCGGGAAGATCAACCCCGAGAGAAAGACCATGGGCATCATCAGCGTGAACGCCGCTGTCATCATCGCCTGCTGCTGCGTCCGCACGACCGTTGATACCAGTAATCCCAGACCCAGCGTGTTGAGCAGGAAGAGCTGCGTCAGCAGTAGCAGCAGAATGAACGAGCCGCGCAGCGGAACCCGGAAGCCGAAGACCACGATCGACGTCACCAGGAAGACCTGCACGAGCCCGATCAAGGCGAAGGGCAGCAGTTTCCCGACGATGATCTGCCACGGTCTGAGTGGCGTCACGATGAGCTGCTCGAGCGTGCCGNNTGCCGATCTCCTTCTCGCGCACGACGCCCATCGCCGTCAGTATGCTCGTGACGACCATCAGCACCATCGCCAGCACGGCAGGCACGTAGAACCAACGGCTCTTGAGATCCGGGTTGAAGAGCACGCGGGGCACCAACTCGATCCGGCCCACCCGCGCCGTCGCCGCAGATTCGCCGACCAGGGCCGTTAGCCGCGCCGCGAGCAGCCGCGCGCTCTCCGCGCCGATGATGCTTGCGGAGTATCCCAGCGCCACCATCGTGGCCGAGGAATCCGACCCGTCCGCGATGAGCTGGACCCGCGGCGTCCGTCCCCCGAGCAGCGCGGCCTCGTATCCCGCGCCGATCACCAGCGCGACCGTTGCGTCGCCGCGTATGAGCCACGGTTCCACTGCCCGGGCATCGTCCTCCTCGCCCGCCAGCTCGAAGTAGCCGGAGCGCACGAAGCTTTGCGCGAGCGCGCGACTGGACAGCGTGCGGTCCTGGTCCACGAGCACCATCGGCACGTTCGTGACCTCGGTGTTCACGGCGAAGCCCAGCACGATCATCTGGATCAGCGGCGCCATGAAGACGACACGCAACATCTTGGGATCCTGGCGGAGCTGCAGGAACTCCTTGACGATCATGTGCCAGAGCCCACGCATCTCAGCGCTCCGCTCTCCGCATGCGCACGGTGGCCAACCCGAGCACCAGGGTCGCGTACAGAGCCAGCAAACCCATCTGGTCCCAGTACGGCCTGAGGCTGGCCCCCTTCAGAATGATGCCGCGCAGGATCACGAGGTAGTAGCGCGCCGGGACGAGGTGCGTGATGACCTGGAGCCAGACCGGCATCAGGCGGATCTGGAAGACGAAGCCCGAGAGCAGCAGGGCGGGTAGCAGCGAACCCAGAAGCCCGATCTGAAACGCCAGGGCCTGCGTGTTGACCAGCGTCGAGATCAGCAGGCCGAATCCGAGCGCGCCCAGCAGGTACAGGAGCGTCGCAGCCAAGAGGTCGAGTAGCGATCCCCGAATCTCGACCCCGAAAATGCCCCAGGCCATCGCGAGGATAAAGGCCGTCGCGAACAGTGAGAGCGCCAGATACGGCAGGGTCTTCCCGGCGATCAGCGCGAAGCTCCCGATCGGGGCCATGCGTATCTGCTCGATCGTGCCGCGCTCTTTCTCACGCACGACCGAAAGCGCCGTCGACAACACGCCTGTCAGCATCATGATCAGGCCGATCAGCCCTGGCACGAGGAAACGCACCGACTTCAGTTCCGGGTTGTAGTAAACGCGCGGCTCGTACGCGATGCCTGCGTCGAGCCGCTGGCCGGCGCGCGTGAGCGCTCGGCTCAACACGCGCACGTTCGACTCGCTGACGATGGCGCCCGCGTAGCCCAGCACCGTCGTCGCCGTCAGCGCGTCAGCACCGTCCAGCAGTAGTTGCACCTGTGCCGTACGGGCGGCCTCCAGGTCGGCCGCAAAACCCTCGGGCACGACCAGCACCGCTTTCGCCACGCGCCGCTCCAGCAGTCGCGTGAGGTCTTCTGCCGCGCCTGGCGTCGCGCTCACGTCGAAGTACGTCGAGTTGACGAACGCCGCAACCACGTCGCGACTGGCTCGAGTGTGATCGAGATCCTGTACGGCCAGCGGAACATGACGCACGTCGAAGTTCAGCGCATAGCCATAGAGCACGAGCATGAAGGCCGGGAAGCCCATCAACGTCAACAAGCTGAGCGGATCGCGCATGATCTGGCGCAGCTCTTTGCCGGCCACCGCCCACAGCTTCCTCACCGCCGCGCCTCGCTCGCGCGCCGCTCCGCGAGCTCGACGTGATGGATGAAGACGTCCTCGAGCGAGGGCACGATGCAATCGGCTTGCGCTGGCACGTTGCCTTGCTCCTCGAGCAAGTCCAGGGTGCGCCGCACGCCGGCCTCACCTTCGCGCACCACGGCGTGCACGCGACGGCCGAAGATGGACGTCTCCGTCACCCACGGTGCCCGGCTGAGGGCCTCTAGCGCCTCAGCCGCGCGCGGCGCCGTGACCTCGATCACGGCGCAGTCACCGAAGATGTCCTTCAACTCGCGCACAGTCCCCAGGGCGACCAGACGCCCGGCGTGGATTAGCGCCAGCCGGTGGCAGTACTCGGCTTCGTCGAGGTAGTGCGTGGTCACGAAGACCGTCACGCCATCAGCCGACATCGCGTCGATCACGCGCCAGAACTGTCGGCGCGAAATCGGATCCACGCCGCTCGTCGGTTCGTCGAGAAAGAGCACACGCGGCCGATGGAGCACGGCACACGCCAGGGCGAGGCGCTGTTTCCACCCGCCCGACAGCTCCCGCGCCAGCCGGCCTTCCTGTCCGACCAGGCCTGCCAT
>PMCG01000016.1:6946-8219 GCA_003155335.1 Acidobacteriota bacterium | reverse complement strand
GGGCGCAAGAGCCCACACAGCATGCGGATGGTCGTGGACTTTCCAGCGCCGTTCGCGCCCAGAAAGCCGAAGATCTCGCCCTCCTCGACAGAGAACGACACGTCGTCCACAGCCACGAACGAGCCGAAACGCTTGACGAGGTGCTGAATGTCGACGGCAATGGCCACGGCTATCTCCCGATCGCGCGCTCGAGCCCGGCTTCAGCGAGACGCGCCTGCGCCAGCGCGTCGGTCAGAGTCAGCCCGGCTCGCAACAGCGCCACCTCAGCGTCCAGAAGATCGGAGGAAGCGATCAGCCCTTCGCGGTAGCGGTCAGCCGCCACGCGCTGATTCTCCCGCGCCGAGTCGAGACCGCGCTCGGCCACGGCGACGGCAGCCACGGCGGCTTTCAGATCCAGCGAGCGCTGCGTGACTTGCAGGCGAATGCGTTGCGAGAGGTCGTCGAGCTGTGCCTGGATCGCATCGTACCGGGCGCGCGCGCGGGCCACGGCCGCAGACACCTTGCCCCCGTCGAACAGGTTCAGCGAGAGGTTCACGCCCGCGTCCCAGCTATCCTTCCATGTGGCGGAATACGGCATGATGCGGCGATTGGGATTGGCGTAGTCGTAACCTGCCGCCGCGGTCACCTGCGGCCAACGCGCGCCCTGCTCAACGCGCACCCGCGCCAGAGCCGCTGTCAGGCGCGCTGCAAGCGCCGCGCGTTCGGCACGCTGAGCCAAAGCGCGCTCGACGAGGGTCTCGATGTCATCCGACGCGCCTGCCGGAACTGTCAGTGGCTCAGCGGTCTCGATCGCCCGGCTCGGTTCGAGTCCTGTCAGACGCACGAGGTTGGCCTCGCTGAGCGCTGCGCCGTTCTGCGCGCGCAGCCAGGCCAGCTCCGCCTGGTCCCGTTCCACGCGCACGGCCAGCACCTCGTTGCGCGCTGCCATGCCGAGACGTTCCCGATTCCCCGCGTCGCGCAAGTGCGAGTCGTAGGCAGCCAGGGCATCCTGCAGCACTTGCTGCACCTGGCGCGCAGTCACCAGCGACCAGTACGCGGTGCGCGTCTCGACGATCAGGTCCTGGCGGTCTGCGTCCAGATCGCGACCACTGGCCTCACGCTCGAGGTCAGCCGCCCGGATCAGACCGCTCGTGCGTCCGCCTGAAAACAGCACCCAGCCAGCGCCGACGCGCATGCGATAGTTCTCGGGCAAGTTCGGGAAGAGGGTCTCTGTCTGCCCGTTCGGAAGCATGAGGCTCAGCGCCGGCACGTTCGACTGCTGGGTGTATCCCCC
>PMCG01000016.1:0-6935 GCA_003155335.1 Acidobacteriota bacterium | reverse complement strand
TGGCCAAGGCGCGCTCCACTGCATCGCTCAGGCGCATTCGCACCGTGTCTCTCGCTTCCACAGTAGCCACACCCGCGTCCGGCTCTGCCGCCAGCACGCCACGCCCGAGAGCCATTGCCAGCGCAAAGAGCCACATCATGCGCGTCATGCCTGCCCCTCCCGTTCCCCTGCTCGTCGTGCCTCCGCGCCGCGAATGGCGTTGATGAAGACGTCTTCGAGCGAAGGCGCGATCGAGCGTATCTCCGCCACGACAACGCCGGCAGCCGACAGCTCCTCGCGCAGTCGCGCCGTCACAGCGGCCATTTCGGATGCGCTCGTCCTGGGCAGACTGACGTGCAGTCGCTCACCGAACACCTCCACGTCTTTGCCCTGGGCCACACGCCGAACGACATCGACAGCCATGCGCTGCGGCCGGGCCACGACTTCGAGCAATTGCCCGTCCCATGCCGCGCACAGCGCATCGGGCGCATCGCTCGAAAGCAGGCGTCCATGATCGATCAAGGCCACGCGCTCGCAGCGTTCGGCCTCGTCGAGGTAGGGCGTGGTCAGCAAGATCGTCAAGCCCTCGTTCTTGAGGCGCGCCAGCAATCGCCAGAAATCGCGCCGCGAGACCGGGTCCACACCTGTCGTCGGCTCGTCGAGCACCAGCAGGTCGGGCGTGTGGATCAGCGTCGCCATCAGCGCCAGCTTCTGCTTCATGCCACCTGAGAGCCTGTCGGCGAGCCGCTTGCGGAAGGGGCTCATGCGCACCATCTCCAGCAGCTCGTCTCGGCGGGCGCGCCAGTGCCGCACGCCGTGGATCTCGGCGAAGAAGGCGATGTTCTCGTCCACGTTCAGGTCGCCGTAGAGCGAGAAGCGCTGCGAGAGATACCCGACGCGCCGTGTCAGCTCCGCGTGCTGACGCACCGGGTGCAGGCCGCAGGTGGCGATCTGGCCCTTGTCCGGCGCCAGCAATCCCAGCACGGCGCGCAGGGTCGTCGTCTTGCCGGAGCCGTCAGGACCGATCAGACCGAACATCTCGCGGCGGTGCACGGCGAACGACAGGTCGTCGACCGCCGTCAGCGCNNAAACGCGCCTCTGCCGGCATGCCTGGCTTGAACAATCCGTCTGCGTTGGGCAGCTCGACTTTCAGGCGATACACGAGCTTCACTCGCTCGTCGCGCGTCTGTACGTTCTTCGGCGTGAACTCGGCCTGGGAAGAGACGTACCCCAGGCGGCCCGTGCGTTTGTCGCCAGCGTCCGTGACGACCTGCACCTCTTGCCCGACGCGAATCCGCGGCACGTCAGGCTCAGCCACGTACACGGTCAACCATGGAGTGGCGAGGTCCGTGACAACCGCGATGACCGTCCCACGCGCAGCCAGCTCGCCTCGTTCGGCCACCTTCTCGGTGACGACGCCGGCCACGGGACTCACGATGCTCGCGTCCTTGAGCGTCTGATCGAGTTGCCCCACGCGCGCCTCCGCCTCAGCCAACCGCGCACGTGCCGCGTCGATCTCTTCAGGACGGTTGCCGGCGCGGAGCTTCTTGAAACGCTCGCTCACCGATGTCAGGGCTGCCGCTGCCATGTCGCGGCGGGCGCGCGCGTCGTCGCGGCCCTTGGTCGTTCCAGACCCGGTGGCCAGCAGGCCCTCCATGCGATCGAAATCCTTCTGCGCCGCTGCCAGGTCTGCCTCCGCGCGCTGCACCTGGGCCTCGGCGTCAGCCACGTCCTCACGGCGCGCGCCAGCCAGCATCAGACGCAGTTGCGCGCCTGCCTGGTCTCGCTCCCCGCGGGCCGCGCCCAGTGCCAGGCGCGTGTCCGTCGTATCGATCTCGGCGAGCAGTTGCCCGGCCTTGACCGCATCGCCTTCCTCAAAGTGCAGCGCCACGACCGTGCCGGCCACTTTGGTCGAGACGCGAACCTCGGTCGCCTCGACGTGTCCCGAGGCGAGGATGGTCGTGCCGTTGTGGTGACCGCTGCAGGCTGCGCTGCAGAGTCCGGCGAGAGCGACGGCAGCAGCAGATCGAGTCATCTGTGTTCTCCGTTGTCCTCTGTCTTCATCAGTCTGTCTTCGCCAGTCCCACCGTCCGTCCGCGCCGGCTCGACGGCGAGCCCTCGGATCACGATTTCCTGGATGTGGTCGAGGAACTCTTTGGACGTCGGCAGACTCACTGGCAGGCGCTTCTGTGCCACGAGGCGCTGGCGCGTCGGCTCGGTCGCGTAGAAGAAGACGAGACTACCGATGATGCCGAGATGCGCCAGGAACGGATGGACGGGCCGGAAGACCCCCTCTGCAACTCCGCGCGCGATGATTGCCCTGACGATCTGGAACAGCGCCAGCACCTCCGGCACGACATCGTCATCGAACGTCTTGCCGGACTCGAGGATCTCGCGCAGCATCAGTGCCGGAAAGAACGGCCGCTCCACTGTGGCCATGTGGTGAAAGTTGGCTATGAACTCGCGCAGCAGCTCCGCGGGCGGCCGCGGCGACTCGGCGAGCGAACCCTGCCTCTCCACGCCAGCAGCGAGGGTCGATTGAAGGATCGTTCGGTAGAGTCCGCGCTTGCCTCGGAAGTAGTAGCTGATGAGCGCCTTGTTGGCTCCGGCCTTGGCCGCAATCTCGTCTACGGTGACGCCGTCGAAGCCACGCAGAGCAAACAGCTCAGTGCCTGCTCGAAGTAGCGCTTCTCGCGTGGCTTCCGGGTCCCGGCGCCGCTTAACGTGTTTCTTACCAGCCACTTCCATACGCGCTCTATTGAACGTACGTATCAATCGCCCGTTCAATTAAACTCTATTGTCGGCCGCCCTGGCTGTCAAGCCCTCTTTCTCAAGGCCCGGCCTTCTTGAGCGCACAGCCACGCCGCCTGCCGACCTTGCCCTTGCAGCGCCGAACGCGAAAACCGTCATGGGCCTCGCTGCCGTAACAGCCATGGAAGCATTCACCGGCCTGTGACGAGCGGCGATTGTGGTAACCTCCACGCCACGTCGAACGGATCGCGCGTGACCCAAGAGATAACCGGACCGGAGAGTCCGACGCCCCAGCACCTGCCGCGTTTCGTGTTGCCGCCACTCGACCAGCTCGCGCGTTTCTGGCTGCCGGTCGGAACGGTCGCGGTGGCCACAACGGTCGCGCTTGTCGGCTGGTTCACGCAGCCGGATCGCCTCGTCCGTGGCTATGCCCCATCGCAGCCGATTCCGTATTCGCATCGCCTCCACGCGGGCACCCTGCAGATCCCCTGCGAGTACTGCCACAGCGCGGTCCGGCGCTCGCGCCACGCGTCGGTGCCACCAGTCGATGTCTGCATGAACTGCCACCGCGTGACAAAGACCGACAGTCCGGCGATTCGGCAGATCGCCGATGCGCAGGCCACAGCCAAGCCCATCGCGTGGCAGCGCGTCTATCTGCTGCCGGATCACGTCTACTTCGACCATCGTCCACATGTCGTTGCGGGCATCCTCTGCCAGACGTGTCACGGCCCAGTCGAGACGATGGAGGTCGTCTCGCAGCAGATGTCGTTGCGCATGGGCAACTGTCTCGGATGCCACCGCGATCCACGCGCTGCGCTGCCACCCGACAGTCCGATCACCCGCGCACCGGACAACTGCGCGACCTGTCATCGCTAGGGTGAGGCACCATTGAACTGGAACGAGCACCGACCTCCCGATCCGACTCGGCCGGACGCAACGCGAGACGCGGAAGCGTCTCCGGACTCTGGCTCCTCCGGTCTTCCTATCGACGCTGTGTCCCGGCGCCGTTTTCTGACCCTACTGGGCGCGTCAGCCGCCTTTGCCGCGGGCAGCGGCTGCTCCAGGATCGACCGCGGAACAATCCTCCCTGCGGCACGGAAGCTCCCTGAGGCCGTACCTGGAGCCGCTGTCCGCTACGCCACCACGTTCTCCGAAGGATTGGACAGCTACAGTGTCCTGGTCAAGACGCGTGAAGGCCGGCCGATCCACGTTCAGGGAAACGACCTCGATCCTCTCGGGCGCGGCGCGGCGCCACTCCGCGCGGTCGCCGACGTGCTTCGCCTGTACGATCCAGATCGCCTGCGCCACTCCCTGATCGACGGTGCCCGGACCTCCTGGGACGACGCAGTCGCACGCCTGGTCCAAGGCGTCAGCGAGGCCAGCGCTGCGCGACACCCTATCGTGCTCGTGACCGGCGCCATGCCCTCGCCAACGCGGCGGGCCTTGGTCGCCGATCTCGCACGCGTTCTGCCGACTCTTGAACACGTGCGTTGGGAGCCAGTCGTCTCGGACGAAGAGCAGGCGGCGCTCCGGGCCTGTTTCGGCAACCTGACACGCCCGAGACCACGGCTCGAACGTGCGCGCGCGCTTCTCGCGATCGAGGCCGATCCTCTTGGCGACGGCGCGCCCGCGGACATCGCTGCCTTTGCCGACCAGCGTCGGCCCGCCGCTGAATCCGACGCGATGAACCGCTTGTGGGTTGCGGAGGCCCGCCTCAGCCTCACCGGCAGCAAAGCCGACCAGCGCCTCCCTCTCAGACCAGCCCTGGCGGCACGGCTCGCCTTTGCCCTCGCACGGAGCTTGCACGCGCTCGGGCTCCCCCTGCCGGCCGGCATCTCGGCCGACTTGCTGGCTCCATTCGAACCGGATTTGATCGCGCGAGAGAACGGAGTGCCGCCCGCGCAGTTGCGCGCGCTAGCGAGTGACCTGGCGGCCGCACGCGGGGCAGCACTGGTCCTGGTCGGCCCTTGCCTGCCAGCAGCAGCGCATGTCGCGGGGCATCTGCTTAATGCGATGCTCGAGGCAGACAGCCACACGCTCGACGTAGGGGACGCGCGTGACGACGACGCGCTGGCGACCCTTGCCGACGTGCGCGCCCTGCTTGAGCGCATGGCGACCGGCAAGGTCGGCGCTGCGATCTTCTGGGGCGCCAATCCCGCTTACTCCTTTCCTGACGAAGGACTCGTGCGCGCCGCACTCGAGCGCACGCCTGTCCGCGCAGCGATCGCCCTGCATCGCGACGAGACGGTGTCTCTCTGTTCCCTCGCGTTCGCCGAACACCACTGGCTCGAGTCCTGGGGGGACCACGCTCCGCGACCGGACCTCCTCACCTTGCAGCAGCCTGCTCTTCTGCCGCTCTTTGACACGCGGCCTGGCGAAGACGTGTTGCTGACGCTGCTGAACCGGCTCGCGGGCACGGCCACCACGGAGTACGCGGAGTATCTCAAGGAGCGTTGGCGGCGTGAGGTCCACGCCGGACGCTATCCAGTGCCGTTCGAACGCTTCTGGCACTCCGTGCTGCACGACGGTGTGCTGCGCAGACCTGCGACACCCAGACCCACGCGCCGGCTGCAGTCGGAAGCTGTCGCGACGGCAGCGCGCGCCGCAGCTCAAGACGCCCCCTCGCGAGGACTCGACCTGCTCATCACGCGGGGGCCGCTCCACGACGGTCGCTACAGCAACAACGGCTGGCTGCAGGAGCTGCCTGATCCAGTCACGAAGCTCACGTGGGGCAACGTCCTGAGTCTCAGCCCTGCCGACGCACACAGGCTCGGCCTCAGCGACGGCGCGCTCATTCGCATTCAGGCAGCCGGCGCTGTGCTCACCGCTCCTGTCTTTGTTCAGTCAGGGCAGGCCGATGGCGTAGCCACCCTCGCGCTGGGACACGGCCGGCAGACCGGTGGCGTGGCGAACGGCGTTGGCGTCAACGCGTTTCGTCTGCTTCTGCACAGCGGTGGACCCGCGTTGCTCCGCGACGTCTCCATCAGCCCAACTGCGGCGTCAGTCGTCCTCCCGACAGCGCAACCACACCAGCGCATCGAAGGACGCGACATTGTCCGCAGCGTCACGCGCGCGCAGCACGTGCGACGCCTGGCCGCACCGCCCTCTGAGAGCGAGCCACTGACACTCTACCCGTCGGCCGCTCCTGCCCAGCACAAGTGGGTCATGGCCATCGACCTCTCGGCCTGCGTCGGATGCAGTGCGTGTGCGATCGCGTGTCAGTCGGAGAACAACATCCCGGTAGTGGGACCAGAACAAGTGCGTCGCGGCCGTGTCATGCACTGGATGCGCATCGACCGCTACTACGAGGGCGACTCGGATCGACTGCGCGTGCTCACCCAGCCGATGCTTTGCCAGCAGTGCGACCACGCCCCCTGCGAGCCGGTCTGTCCGGTCAACGCTACGACGCACAGCGCAGAAGGTCTCAACCAAATGACCTACAACCGCTGCGTCGGAACGCGCTACTGCGCCAACAACTGCCCTTACAAGGTGCGGCGCTTCAACTATCTCGATTTCACTGGGATGAAGACCGCGCCCGAGACCCTGGTGTTCAACCCAGAGGTCAGCGTGCGGCCCCGTGGCGTCATGGAGAAGTGCACCTTCTGCGTCCAGCGCATCGAGGAGGCGCGCGCAGCGGCAAAGGTCGCAGGTCGGCCGATGCGGGATGGCGACGTGACCCCGGCCTGCGCTGCTGCGTGTCCAGCGGTTGCGATCGTCTTCGGCGACCTCATGGATCCCGCCAGCCGTGTTGCGAAGCTCGCACGCGACCCACGCGGCTATCGCGTTTTGGCCGAGCTCGGAGTGCGACCCGCGATCACGTACCTCTACGAGCTCAAGAATCCGCCGGAGATTCCTGCGGCATCAGACGACGATCCAGGAGGAACACGTGGCCGCTGAACCTGTGGCCCTGCCTGCCGCGCTCCGCTCNNCTATCCGGCGATTCGGCCGCCGCTCAAGTGGTTCATCGCTCTGGCGTTCACGCTCAGCCTGGCAACGCTCGGTGGCGCGCTGATCGCGTACACGCTCTACGAGGGCATCGGCGTGTGGGGCAACAATCGCCCCGTGTTCTGGGCCTTCGACATCATCAACTTCGTCTTCTGGATCGGGATCGGACACGCAGGGACACTGATCTCGGCCGTCCTGTTCCTGTTTCGCCAGCGCTGGCGCAACGCGATCTCGCGCTTTGCCGAGGCCATGACCATCTT
>PMCG01000117.1 GCA_003155335.1 Acidobacteriota bacterium | reverse complement strand
AGCGGCTTCTCGACGAAGTCCTGCGCGCCCAGGCGCACGGCCTTGACGGCGGTCTCGATGTTGGCGTGTCCTGAGATGACGATGACCGACATCTCAGGGTCGAGGTGCCGCACGCGTTCGAGTGTCTCGAGGCCGTCCATGCCGGGCAGCCACACGTCGAGGAACATGAGATCGAAACGGCGAGTCTCCAGCGACTTCAGGCAGGCTTCGCCCGTCTCGACTGTTTCGACGACGTAGCCCTCGTCGCCCAGGATGCCCGCCAGGGACGAGCGGACGCCACTTTCGTCGTCGACGACCAGAATCGATTCACGCATGCGGCTTTGTCCCTCCCGTCTGGCTGTAGGGGCACGGCATGCCGTGCCCCTACAATGGCAGCTCCACCACGAAACGTGCGCCCTTGGGTTGGTTGGCCTCGACCCGGATCGTGCCCTGATGTTCCTGCACGATGCGACTGACGACGGCGAGCCCGAGACCGCTGCCGCGGCGCTTTGTCGAGAAGCTCGGGACAAACAGTTGCGCGCGCGCAGCGGCAGGGATGCCAGGGCCGTCGTCGGCCACGATCAGGCGGACGCGGCCAGCGTCGGCGTCAATCTCTGTCGCGACCTCGATCGTCCCGCGCTTGGCCAGCGCGTCGATCGCGTTGTCGATCAAGTTGATGAGCACGCGCTTGATCTGGTTGGGATCCACCCGCACGCGCGGCAGCTCGGCCGCGTAGCGGCGCTCGAAGCGCACGTCGCGGAACAAGCCCTCGTAGAGCATGAGCGTCTGGTCGACCAGCTCGGACAGGACCGTTGGCACAAGTTGGGCGGCCGGCAGACGCGCGAAGTGCGCGAACTCATCGACCAGGGTCCTGAGCGCCTCCACCTCACCGACGATGGCGCGCGTCGACTCCGTCAGGACCTTCTCAAAGTCCGGAGACTGGCGCAAGAACGCCTTGCGGATGCGCTGTGCGGAGAGTTGGATGGGCGTCAGCGGGTTCTTGATCTCGTGCGCCAACTTGCGCGCAACCTCGCCCCATGCAGCGACGCGCTGAGCGCGGATGAGCGGCGTCAAGTCCTCGATGATCACGACAGCGCCTGGCGGCTCGCCGCGCGCCGAGGTGAGAGTCACAACGGTGACTGCCAGGTGCCGCGCACCTTCGCGCGACGCAAAGACCACCTCGCTCTGCTGGCGCTCGACGCGGCCCGAAAGCAGGTGTTGCACCATCTCCGCGACCGCCTCACGCCCGGCGCTGTCGAGCGTGTCCGCCAGCGGTCGCCCGGCCGTTGCTGGGTCGATCTCCAGCAGGCGGCTGGCTGTGTCGTTGACGGTCGTGAGCGCGCCGAATCTGTCGACGACGAGTACGCCCGCCCCAACCGTCTCCAGCACAGCCTCCATCAGCCGTTGTCGCGTCTCGAGCTCCTGGTTCTTGCGCGCCAGCCCTTCGCGGCTGAACTCCACCTCCTCCTCGCTGCGTGCCAGGCGCTCCGACATCTTGTTGAACGATCCGATCAGCGCGCCGAACTCGTCGCTGCCTGCGGGGAAGTCCACGCGCACGCCGCGCTCCCCCGCTGCGATGCGCTCCGCCCCGAGCGCGACCAAGCGCAACGGCGTTGTGATGCGACTGGCCACGTAGAGTGCCAGCCAGCCCCCGCCGAAAAGGACCAGCAGCGCTGGTAGGAGGTACCAGGCCACGTACAGTGCCTTGATGGGCTCCTTCTTCAGCTTCGTCTGCTGGAACTTGACGTAGCCGTCCTCGATCTCGTGCGTGCTCCGCGCCACCTCGCCCGGCAGCAGAGTGGAGACGACCACCGCGCCGCGCGCCAGGCGGCTGCCAGCCGGCACGGCCACGCGGAGCAGTTCGCCCGTGGTCAGCGGCACGGCGTCCTCGCTCTCTTCCCCGGCCAGGGCGCGCACGATCAGCGTCTCGCCCAACAGCGGCTCGACGGCTCCGCGCGGCAGGCGTGGGCTGACGATGGCCACCAGCACGCCTGCGGGGCTGACGACGTCGACGGCGGCGAGCTCCATCTCGCGCGCGCGCAGCTCGACCACCCGATGCAAACGCGACTGCGCATCGCCTTCGAGTAACCCGCGCGTCGTGATCTCATGCGCCAGCGTGCGCGCATGCACCCGGGCGCGTGTGCGCAGCGAGTCGCGCAGTGCTGTGCCCAGGACTTGCGAGGAAGACAGCATGCGCTCGACATCTACGCTGAACCAACGGTCGACCGTGTGGCGGATCACGTCGCTGCCGACGAGCACGATCAGCAGCGCCGGACCGATGGCCATGCCCAGAAACAGCAGGAGCAGGCGCAGGCGGAAGCGCGCGCCAAGCACCCCACGTCGCCATTCCATGACAGCGCGCACGACGTTGCGCCCGAGATAGAGCAGCAGAACGAAGAAGACCGCCAGGTTGATCAGTGTGAAGCCCGAGAGCAGGACGGAGGTGAGAAAGTCCGGGGTGAACGCCCCGCTTTCGCGCAGCAGAAGCTGCATGCCGCCGAGAACCAGCAGCAGGGCGCCGACAATCGCCAGGATCAGGCGCGCGTTGTTGCGAAATGGTGTCCGCGATCGCATGGAAGGCGCACGACCNNTGGGCCGGCCACGGGCGGCGGACGCCAGCGGCTCGGGTGGGACCTCGCTAGCTGTCCGTCGAGGTCTCGAGCAGGCCTTTGAGCGTTGCCATGAACTGATCGACGTCCTTGAAGTCGCGGTAGACGGAAGCGAAGCGCACGAAAGCCACCTTGTCGAACTCCTTCAGGCGATCCATCAGGTACTCGCCGACCGCGACGCTGGGCACCTCGTGGTCCGGGCTCTCGTGGACCATGGACTCCACGCGGTCGACGATGTTCTCAAGCTCCTTGACCGCGACGGGCCGCTTCTCGCAGGCCTTGAGCAGGCCCGCCATGATCTTCTCGCGGTCGAAACGCTCGCGCCGGCCGTCCTTCTTGATGATGAGGTGGGGGATCTGGTCAATGCGTTCATAGGACGTGAAACGCTTGGCGCAGTTCAGGCATTCGCGGCGACGCCTTATGACCTCGCCTTCTTTGCTCTCGCGCGAGTCGACGACCTTGTCCTCGAGGTGACCGCAGAAGGGACACTTCACGGCTAGGCCTCCTTTTTCTCGTCGTCTGGCGCGGCAGCGGCCTGCTCGGCCGATTCCGATGCGTTGGTCATGTGCGTCACGGCCCCGAAGGTGAGCCCCTCGCGGCCGAGGAATATCAGACCAAGGATGAGCACCGGCAAGTTGGTCAGCGCGTGCGCCGCGATGCCCGCAGCGGCCGCGACGCTCGGGTTGACGCCAAAGACGCTCGTCATGGCCAGCCGGTAGAACGCGTGAAAACCGCCGACCATTCCCGGCGTCGGGATCGACACGCCCACCGTGAGAAAGCCGATGAGGAGGAAGCTGGCGTGGAACGGCAAGGCGATGCCGAAGGCGCGGTAGCTGCAGTAGAGGCTGAAGGCGATGGCCAGCCACAACAGCAGTGATTGCCCGAGCAACGCCAGCAGGTGACTGCCCGGCGCGCGCAGCACGGCCAGGCCTTGACTGAAGGAGCGCAGCGTCGAGCCGATCCAGGCCGACAGCCGTGCCGGCAACCATCTGAGCAGCCGCTCGACAATGCCCAACGCGCGCTCCGAGTAGACGTGGAAGAACCACAGCAAAGCGATCAGCGCGGCCGTCGCCAGCGCCATGAGCTTGCCCGCGAGCTTGAGCGCGCCCAGCAACTCGCCCGTGGCCTGCGCGGCCGGCGCGGGCAGCACGAAGAAATAGACCGCGATCAGCGCCAGCACCGTTGCCAGGTCGAGGAGCCGTTCGAGGATGATCGAGGCGAACGCGGCCGAGGTCCGCACGGAGTGACGGCGCCCGATGAGGTATGGCCTCAGCACCTCGCCCGCACGGGGCAGCGCCAGGCCAGCGGCGAAGCCGACCATCGTTGTCGAGAAGAGGTCGCTGAGCGGCACGCGCGCCAGCGGGGCGAGCAAGTAGCCCCAGCGCCAGGCGCGGATGAGATAGACGACTACGGTCACGAGAACGATGGCCGCGAGCCAGGCGGCATCGGCGGACCGGAAAGCCTCTGCGAGCTCGCCCCAGTCGAGACCGCGAAAGAAGAACCAGAGAAGGGCGACGGCGAGGACGAAGCCCAGCGCGAGGCGTCGACGCTGTCCTTTGAGCCCGCTCATGCAGATCCTCGCAACGTACTACAGATCAGATACTTGTCGGCAGCGTTGGACTGTACTACACGTACGCGGCTGCCGTCAAACGACGTTCGTACGCGGGCACGACCATTCGGCTCGGCCGAACGTTACTGCTGCTCGACCAGCCGGGCTAGCGCGTGCGTTCTTTGCCCTTGCGCGACCATCCTCGTATTGGGTAAACTCCTCGCCCTCTGAGACAGCAAGAGAGCCCCGCCGGGGCCGCTTGCGTGTCGGGCGGCGTCCCTGGAGCCAGCCATGGCGGATAACACTGAGCGGTGCCTTCTCGAGACGCAGATCGACGCTCTCCCGCTTTGGCGGCGGGGCAAGGTGCGCGACGTCTACGATTTGGGCGACCGGCTGCTNNGTGGTCGCCACCGATCGCCTGAGCGCCTTCGATGTCGTTTTGCCCACGGGCATCCCTGGCAAGGGCGTGCTTCTCACCCAGATCTCGCTCTTCTGGTTTCGTCTGCTCGGCAGCGTGGCGCCGAATCATGTNNGCCGGCTCGGGCTGGAAAGACTACCAGCGCACGGGTTCCGTGTGCGGCCTGGCTTTGCCCGCTGGTCTAAATGAATCGCAGCGGCTCGACCAGCCGCTCTTCACACCATCGACCAAGGCGGAGCAGGGTCGCCATGACGAGAACATCGACTTCGCCGCCGTCGAGCGTCTCGCCGGTCGCGAGCGGGCGGGAGAGTTGCGCGAGGCTAGTCTCGCGATCTACCGTCGCGCGCGTGAGTACGCCGAGGCGCGCGGCATCCTGCTGGCCGACACGAAGTTCGAGTTCGGCGTCAAGCAGGGGAAGCTCATCTGGATCGACGAGGCCCTGACGCCGGATTCGTCACGATTCTGGCCGGCCGACGGCTACGCGCCCGGGCAGCCTCAGCCGAGCTTCGACAAGCAGTACGTGCGCGACTATCTGGAGACGCTGGCGTGGGACAAGCGGCCACCGGGGCCGGTGTTGCCGCCCGACGTCGTTGCACGCACGCATGAGAAATACCGCGAGGCGTACGAGCGCCTGACGCAAGGGGTGGCCGCGTAGGCGGCTGCCCACAGCCCTGAAGGAGTGCCACCGCGTGAAGCACAAACTCGATGCCTTGATCGAGGAGATGGTCGAGAAGGGCATCCGCCTTCCGGAGGCGCGGCGCGAGTTCGAGAAGCGCTTCGTCGCCCAGGTCTTGCAGAATCACAAAGGCAACGTCTCGCGTGCGGCCCAGCAGCTCCGCATGCACCGCAATACGTTGGGCAAGAAGATCACGGAGTACAAGCTCCAGTAAGACCGCGGCCGCGTCCGACGGCTGCCCTGCTCGGGTGCCGCACGCCCGCTCCAGGGACTTGACGCGGGCGCTCACCTCTCTGGCCGGCGGTGCGGTACACTGGGCGGCATCCTTGCGGGATGAGACACCGCATGGCAAACCTCTGTGTGAGCCCCCGGGTCGCCGGGGTCGTCTTCGCCTTCCTACTGAACGCCGGCTACGCGGCAGGCGGGCTGTGCGCCGAGTCTGCGCCCCAAGGCTCATCCAGCATCGTCATTCGCGTCAGCGACGCAAACGGGACGCCGCTCTCCGCGGTTGAGCTGACGCTGCGAGGGCCTGACGCGAGCACAGTGGCGACGGGTGTCACAGATGCGCAGGGTCGCTGTCGCCTTCTCGGCCTGGACAGCGTCGTCTACCGGCTAGAGGCGGTGCGCGAGGGCTTTCTGCCCTACTCCCGCGCCGCCGTATCCTCGGCCGACACGGGATCCACCATTGTTCTTGTCCGACGCGCCGACTACGCCGAGACCGTTGACGTCGTTGCCACGGGAATGGGCGCGGATGTTCCGGGCGCCTTCGTCAGCGGCCGTCTTTCCGGGCGCGACGTCGTCGATCTGCCCTTCGCGGGCGCACGCGACTCCCGCCGAGCGTTGGCGCTGCTGCCGGGCGTTGTCGAGGACGTCTCTGGCCAGCTCCACGTGGGAGGCGCTGAGCCGCAGCAGACGCTCTTCCTGCTGGACGGCTTCGAAGTCGGCGATCCGGCGACCGGGATGTTCCAAACGCGGATGGCGCCTGAGGCGCTGCGGGGAATCGAGGTGCAGCGCGGACGCTACTCGGCAGAGTACGGCGGCGGGTCGGGCGGGGTGGTGAGCCTGGAAACGGCTTCAGGGGGCGAACGGCTGGAAGTGGCAGCTACGGATTTCTTGCCGTCCGTCACGCGCCAGCAGGGCATACGGCTCGATGACTGGGCGCCGCGCGTGGCGTGGTCCGGGCCTCTCAAGTGCCAGCACGCCTGGTTCAGTCAGGCCGTCGAGGGCGAGTACAGCCGGGGTCTGGTCAGCGACGTGCCCGTGAACGCTGACGCGCACGGGCTACTGCGCCTGAGTCATCTCGCGAAGGTGCAGATCGCCCTGGCCCC
>PMCG01000384.1:4972-12092 GCA_003155335.1 Acidobacteriota bacterium | reverse complement strand
ACAAGGTCGGTCCCGAGGAGTCTCAGTCCCATGAGCTTCTGCGCGCTCAAGAGCCCTTCGTCCTTTCCCTCCCGCAGGGAAAGGTTGACGCCGGCAAGGACGAGGCCAGACCGAAACATCGGATCGTCCTGCAGCAATGTCTGATCCAAGGCACCGGGACCCTGCGTCACCTCGTCCCGATCGAGAAAATAGCCATGCGTGGCCAGATGCAGGACCGTTGGCGACTGGGCCGCGAGCAGCACGGCCTCCGTGGCTTTGTCGTCCTCGAAGACCTTGACCGCAAGGTGCATGCGCTGCGTGAGGATCTGCTCGATCGCGCCGGCCTCCACGCGCGTGTCCGGCAGCCTCGAGAACGACGTCAACCCGCTGCCTCTCGTGAACGAAGCGGCCGCCGCCGCCTTCTCCTGCGCGCTCAGTCCGAAGTCGTAGTCCGGGTCGGCGAGGATCAGCGCGTCTGCGCGCTGACCCGGATGCAGCTCGCCCTTCTCGAACCTCACGATGTCCCTGCCGGCCGCGATGTAGCTAACCGGCACCTTCTCGATCAGATATTTGCCCTCAGCATCCAGCAGGACCTCGAAGGGAACCAGGTTGAGATTGCCGTCCGGGCTGACGTAGAGCTGCTGCCGGCCCGCAACCCGCGCCTCGAGAGGCTGCAGCAGGAGCTTGTAGAGCTCTGCTGCCTCCTGATCGAGTGCCTTCTGCTTGGGGACGTAGCCGACGCGCGATGCGCTCATCGTCTTGAGATAGGCGCCGACAGCGCGGTCCACTGCCTCTGCAGGTCCGAGGTCTACCAGGGCGAGAGGCGGCGAGGCTCCGGGAGCGAGTACGAACACGAGATAGCGCGGCTCGCTCCAGGTCTTCTTCGCGAAGTCCCTAAAGGCGATCCTGGCGAAGTCGAGAAAGACCGAGTCGTCCGAAAGGATCTGCGCGATCCTCGCTGTGCTGGCCTTGCCGGCCCGCTTGTCGGTCGCGAACTCCCCACTCAGGCTCGAGAGCTTGGCCTCAAGCACTTCCTTGAGCTGCTCGCGAGCCTGGAGCGTGCTCCTGACCTCAGCGAAGGCGGGATCCGAGGAGCGTGTCCTTTGCAGCTTGGCGATCTCCCTACGCAGTCTCGTCAACTCATCGAAGAGCTCTTTGATCTTCGGATCACCTGACGCCATGACGGCCTGGAGCGGTCGGCCTTGCGCTTCCATGACGGCGCCCTTCCACCGCAGCCAGGCATCAAACGTCTCCGTCAAGGCCTGCTCGTTGGAAGCCAGGTAGGAAACCGTATGGCTCAGGAGCTCATGTACGGAGCGCTCCGTCTCCTTCACGTAGCTCAGCTTCTCCCGCTCGGACAGGAGCAGGAACACGTCATCCCGTTTCCGGCCCTCGATGTCGACGTGCTGCTGGAGCAGGCGGTGACTCTCAGGCTGCTGCCCCTGATAGGCGTAGAGCACGCCGAGCTCCCTGGCTGAGCTCGCCACCTTCGGATGGTTCTCCCGGAGGATGCTCAGACGGCTCTCGTACGCCTTGCGCAGGGCATACCCGGACGCCTCGTAGCGGCCGGTCTCACGGTACAGCACCCCGAGATTCTGCTGGCTCTCGGCCACGATGACACTGTCCTTGCCGTACATCTTCTCCCGGATCTCCAGGGCCGCTTTGTACCGTTGCTCCGCCTCCTGGACTCGTCCCTTTGCCAGATCCAAACCGGCGAGCGTGTCGAGACTGTCGGCGACGTCGGGATGATCCTGGCCGAAGGCCTTCTGCCGGATCTCGAGCGCCCGCTGGAAGCAGCGCTCCGCTGCATCGAGCGTCCCCCTGGCCTTGTAGAGAGAGCCGAGACGATTCAGGCTTCCGGCCACATCGAGGTGGTCCACGCCCAAGGCCTTCTCCTGGATGCCGATCGCCTGCAAATACTCGCGCTCAGCGTCGATGGACCTGCCGCTGTCCTCGTAGAGCGTGGCGAGAGCGATGCGGGTCTCGGCAGCCAGCGGGTGATCCTTCGTGAGGACCTTCTCACGGATTCCCAGCACACGCTTCAAGATCGGTTCCGCTTCGGCGTACGACCCCTTCTCGATGTACAGCTCTGCCAGAACCTCCATGCTCTTGGCGGTCGCAGCGGTCTCCTTGCCCAGCTTGACCTCTTGGATGCGAATAGCCTTCTGTACGAGTTTCTCGGCCTCGTCGTATCGGCCCATCTTGAGGTACAGCCCTGCCAGAGAGGTCATGACGCGTGCCGTGCTCGGATGCTCGCTGCCCCGGGCTGTGGCTCTCATCTCGAGCGCCTTCACGTACAGCGCCTCGGCCTCACGTTGTTTTCCGATCTCCTCGTAGAGTGCCGCCATAGCGCTGGCGCCGGCCGCGTACCCGGGATGGTCGGCCCCCAGCAGCTTCTCGCGAATCCTGATCGCCCTCGAGAGAAGCTGCTCGGCCTCCGTGAATCTTCCGAGGGTCATGTACAGGCGCGCAAGACCGCTCAGGCTAGACGCGACGTCCTCGTGTTCGGGCGCTAGCGCTCTCTGGCGGATCTCGAGACTGCGCTTGAGGAGCGCCTCGGCCTCGGCGTACCTGCTCGCGGCCGAGGCCAGGCCTGCGAGAGAGGACAGGCTCTCGGCGACAAGCGGATGGTCAGGGCCCAGCGCCGCCTCGCGGATCCTGAGCGCGTCCTTAAGCAAGATCTCCGCGTCGGCGGTTCTCCCCGTCGATCGCAAGATGCTGCCGAGAAGGCGCTCGGTCTCGGCCACGTCCGGATGGTCCTTGCCACACGCCGCTTCCCGCATCGTGAGCGCCTGGCGCGCGAACTGCTCTGCCATGTCGTACTCGCCCAGCGAGCTGCGGATGTCGGCGAGCACATGCAGACAGGCAGCGACGCTCGGGTGACTGGCGCCGTACCTCTTCCGGGAGATCGAAAGCGCGGCTTCGGCCATGCGCAGAGCATCCGGGTACTTCGCTTCCGCCTCGTACAGCTCGGCCAGGGACCGAAGCGAGGCCGCGACCTGCGGATGGTCTTCGCCGAGCTGCGTGCGCCGGATATCGAGCGCCTTCTTGAATAGCTCTTCGGCGGCCGCGTAGTTGCCCATCATCTCCTGGAAATCCGCCATCGCGCTCAGGTTCCGCGCATACTGCCGATGCGTCTTCCCGAGTTTGTTCTCCGTGATCTCCATCGACCGTTTGAGCAGCGGTTCCGCCTGGGCGTACTTTCCTGCAGCGAAGTAGACCCGCGCGAGCTGGCCGAGGCTGCGGCCGACGTCCTCATGATCGGCGTCCAGATTCCGTTCCCGGATCTCGAGCGCGCGCATGTGGAGCGTCTCCGCCTCCTGGTACTTACCTTGCGCGAAGGCCACACCTCCCAGCGCAGCGAGGCTCTCAGCGACGTCCAGGTGCTCCGGGCCGAGCGCGCGCTGCCTGATCTCGAGCGCACGGGAGTGCAGCGCCTTGGCTTCATCGGCCCTGCCCTGCGCAGAGGCAATGCGGCCGAGGACCGTCAGGGCGTCCGCTGTCAAAGGATGATTCGCGCCCGACTTCCTTTCCCTGATGCTCAGGGCCTTCTTCGCAAGCGGCTCGGCCTTGTCGTAGTCCGCCCGATCGAGGGCCAGCTCCGCGCGAATCAGCTTGATCCTTGCTGCTGCTAAGGTCTCGGGATCCTCCCCTTGTTGAATGATCCCGTCGACGCGATCGCAGAGAAGCTCTGCCTGGTCGTATCTCGCCGTGTTCCGGTAGAGCTCCGCGAGAGATGTGAGTGACCGGGCGATCTGAGGATGGTCCTTCCCCAGATGCGCTTCCCTGATCTGAAGCGCCCGGAGATACAGGGGTTCGGCCTCGCTATCGCGGCCCATGGCCTCGTACAGCTCGGCCATGCTGTCGAGATTCCAGGCCAGCGCAGGGTGGTCCTTCCCGAGCGCCTTTTCCCGGATGGCAATGACTCTTCGATAGAGCGACTCAGCCTCGGCGTATTTGCCGGTTTTGACGTACAGACCCGCGAGCAGGCCCATGCTCTGGGCCGTGTCGGGGTGATCGACGTCGAGGTTCTTCTGCCTGATCTCTACGGCCCTCTTGAGCTGCTGCTCGGCCTCGGAGTAGCGGCCTTGAGCAGAGGCGAGCTGGCCCAGACACGAAAGCGCCGGCACCACGGACAGATCATCAGCGCCCGCCTTCTCGACACCGATGGCGAGGGCCGCGTTGCAGTAGGTCTCAGCCTCGGCGTACTGGGATTGTGCGGCCGCGATGCGTCCGAGGAGTGTCAGGCTCTCCGCGACTGCCGGGCTCTCCTTGCCGAGCGCCTTCTCGCGAATGCCCCAGGCCCTCTTGCCGTACGAATCCGCGGCCACATAGTCGCCCTTGGCCTGCTGGATCTGGGAGAGGAGATGATAGACAGCGCCGACGTCAGCGTGCTCTTTCCCCAGGATGCGGCTCCGGATCTCAAGCGCCTGCGTGGCCTTGAGCGCGGCCTCATCGTTGTTCTGGTTCTGCAGAAGCCCGGCCGCCTCTTTTACCAGGAGGTCTGCCGCGGCGAGGTCGCTGTCCGGCGCGGGCTGGGCTGAAACGGAGGCCGCGAGCAGCGTCACCGTGAAGATCAGGCCGGAGAGGGTCCCGTGGCGCGTGCAGCTCATAACACCTCCGCGACTTCGTCCGGTCTCTCGGACGACTCGTATCAGTCACCCCCGCCTTCCTCCCCTCTCGCCAGGAGAGGGGAGGAAGAGAGGGCCTACGTCAGAAGCGTGATACTCAGTCCCGGTCCCGGTCCCAGTCCCGGCCTCCGGGACCACACACCCAGTCGCAGCCGTGACGGCCGCACTCGCGGACCATGTGACATCCGAAGCGGCGATGGTGGTAGGGCCGGTCGTAGTAGTAACCTGGACCATCGCCATGGTGACGCCAGCCCCTGACGGCCGTCGCTTCAGAGGCTTCCTGGAGCTTGGCGATGACGGCGAGCAGCTCAGCGTCTCCGGCTGCGTACTCTTTCGCCAGGCTCAAGAGCCCGTCACGGCTGTACGTGCTCTTGTCCGTAGCGCCGGGCTTCTGGATGCCGGCAAATGGAAGTTGATCGAGCATCCTCGCAGCGCTGACGAGGAGTAGGGGGTCCTTCTGCGTCTCGCCAGCAACAGCCACCTGGGTGAACAGGTCGACTTGCTTTACGAGTGCGGCTTTCTCCTGGGCGGTTACGGCCGGTGCCGCTCCTGGTTTCGCCGCGGCCTTGGTCTGCTCCGCTGCCAGAGCAGCGAAAGAAGTCATACACACGAGAACCGCCAGGCACGTGGACCACAGAGTCTTTCTCATCCGATATCTCCATTCGCCCATAGGCACTCGCCTACAGGCACATCGTCTGCGACCACAGCAGCAGAGGGTGCGCATGGGAGCTCGGCGATGGCTTGGCCGGCCCAAGCAGGCCCGTCGAAGTCGTCAATGTCTCCAGCAGGCGACGGCGTCGATGGCTGTCTGACTGTCGCAGCACGTTCTGGCCTCTGACCCTTACATAGCAGGATAGGCACGTTCGAGCGGGAACGTCAACCTTCCCTTACCCCACGCACTCATCGATCCAGGCCAGGTACGGCGCGTGGCCGGCGACTAGCGGCAGCGCTACGATCTCCGGCACCTCGTACGAGTGACGTGCGACGATCGCAGCGCGCAGCTCCTCGAAGCGCTCGGCGCGCGTCTTCATCACGAGCAGCCGCTCTTCGGCGCGCTCGACCTTGCCCTGCCAGCAATAGATCGAAGTCACGCTCGGCACGACGTTCACGCACGCGACCAGGCGCTCTTCGACCAGCGCGAGCGCTAGGGCTTCGGCCTCTCGCGCCTTGCCCACCGTGCAAAAGACGACGATGTGATCGCTCATCCGATGTGCTCCTCTCGCAGCCGCGCTGCGCGCAGGCAGCCTGGCGATCATAGCCGTTTCCAGCACGACCCCGCACCGGCCGCGATGGCAGGCGCCGTCGACCGCCCGTCACCGTGAATCGNNTCCGAGTGCCAAACAGCGGCGAGCTCGAGCGAATCCGGCTCAAGACAAGGCGCCTGGTCACTGAGCAGAAGGCTCTGGTCCAGACCCTGCTGCGGCTGCGCGAGCACCTGGGCGGCTCGCTGATCGTGCGTTGGGCCGAGTGCGGCAAGGAGGGGTGCGCCTGCCAGCGAGGCGATCGGCACGGCCCCTACTACATCCTCTCGAACCGCAGCGGCGGCCAGGGCGGCTACACCTATCTGCAAGAGCCCCAGGTGGCTCGCGCCCGGGATCTGGTCCAACGGCACCGCCGCTTCCAGGATGGCCTCAGGCGCCTCAAGCGGATCAACGAGGGGCTGGTCGTGGCCCTGCGCCGCTATCGAGAGGCTGCCGGCCGCCGAGGGCTGCGGACGCTGGGTAGGCCGCAGTCNNGACGGCCCCAAGGGGCTGCGAGGCAAGGCGGCGAAGCTCGCCCTCGGCTTGGTCTTCGTCGCGCTCCTGATCAACTCGCTCTTCGGCGACCGAGGCGTGCTGCACGTGCTGACTCAACGCCGCCACGCCGAGGACCTCGCGCACGACGTGGCCGAGCTGCGGCGCGAGAACGCCCGCCTGGCGCGCGACATCGAGGCCCTTCGGTCTGACCCGCGCACGGTCGAGCGCCTGGCGCGCGAGGAGCTGGGCCTGGCAGCGCCTGGCGACACCGTCTTCCTCATCCGACAGTCGGAACACCCCGACGGCGAGTGAGGGCCTCGCCACACGTGCGAAATACTATTGACAGCGGCCCGGAAACCGTAGGTAGAATGGCGCACTCTCGATCTCTCGTCCGTGCAGACGCGGATGACCCGCTCTGAGGAGGAATGAGCCGATGGCAAAGCCGATGACCAAGGCAAAGATCGTGACAGCGCTGGCCGAGAAGATGGAAATGCCCAAGAAGTCCGTCGTGGCCTTCCTGGAGGCCCTCGCAGGTCTCGCCTACAAGGAAGCCAAGAACGGCTTCGTGTTCCCCGGCGTTGGAAAGCTCGTCATACGCAACCGCAAGGCGCGCATCGCGCGCAACCCGCAGACCGGCGAGCCGATCAAGGTCCCTGCAAAGCGCGTCCTCAAGTTCGTGGTCGCCAAGGCCGCCAAGGACGCCGTTCTCTGAACAAATTGGGTTCGAAAGCCAAGGCGCAGGAGCGTCTCTCTCGCGCCTTGACCTCTCATCCC
>PMCG01000384.1:2490-4884 GCA_003155335.1 Acidobacteriota bacterium | reverse complement strand
GTCATCACGACCGGAGGGATGCTCCCGGCTCGCTACGTGATCCACACCGTGGGGCCGATCTGGCGCGGCGGCCAATCCGGCGAGCCGGACACGCTCGCGCGCTGCTACACCAACAGCCTGGCCGTGGCTGCCAGCCACAGCGTCAAGCGCATCGCCTTCCCGTCGATCTCGACAGGCGCGTACGGCTACCCCATCGACCGGGCAGCGTCCGCGGCGCTAAACTCCGTGCGCGACGCGCTGCTCGCCGGCTCTCCTGTAGAGTTGGTGCGCTGGGTGCTCTTCGGCGAGAATGATCTCGCTGTCTACTGCCAGGCCCTCGAGCGCCTGGTCTCCCAAGCGCGCACCTAACACGGAGCAGCATGCCATCCACGCACTTCGCCACGCCCACACTGCGCCGCGCGGCCGATCGCAGCGACGCTCCTGCCCTCCAGGCTGACGGCCACTGGCCTTCGCTCTGGCGTCTCGCGCCTGTCGCTGCAGCGGCGCTCTTGGCCGGCCGGTGCGGTAGCGAGCCAGTCCCTGTGCCCGCCACGCCGACACCGACGCCCACGCCCCGCCCGAAGCCGAACATCGTCCTCGTGCTTGCCGACGACGACGACGCCACATCGATCAGCTTGATGCCGCACTTGCAGGAGCTGCTGGTGCGACAGGGAGTGACCTTTCACAACGCCTTCTCCTCCTTCCCGCTCTGCGCCCCTTCGCGCGCGTCGCTGCTGACTGCGCTGCACGCGCACAACCACGGGATCTGGAGCAATACGGATGCGGCGGCAACGTTCCGCGCGTCCGGGCAAGAATCGTCCACCGTCGCCGTCAAGCTGCAGCAGGCAGGCTATCGCACCGCGCTGATCGGCAAGTACGTCAATCAATACGAAGGCGACTATGTCCCNNCTCACCGACGTGCTCGCGCAGCGCAGCCTCGACTTCGTGCGCCAGTCCATGCAGCAGCAGCGCCCCTTCTTGCTGTGGTTCGCGCCTTCCGCGCCGCACGTCCCGGCCGTGCCCGCGCCGCGCCACGCCAACGATTTCGCCACAGCCCAGGCGCCGCGCACGCCGTCCTTCAACGAGGAGGACGTGAGCGACAAGCCCGAGTACGTGCGCAACATGCCGCTGCTCACGGCCGCCGACATCGACGACACCGACGCGCTCTATCGCGACCGTCTGCGCGCGATGGAGGCAGTCGATGAGGCCCTGGCGTCGCTCGTCGAAGCCGTGACGCAGGCCGGGCAGCTGGACAACACCTGGTTCATCTTTGCCTCGGACAACGGCTTCATGATGGGCCAGCACCGCTTCGGCCGCGGCAAGGACGCGCCCTACGAGGCCTCGCTGATGGTGCCCCTCGTGATCCGCGGCCCGAGCGTGCCCGCGAACGTCACTCGCGATCACATGGTCACGCTGGTCGACTTGGGCGCCACGCTGTTCGCGCTTGCCGGACCTCTGCCCACCGACAACTCCATCGACGGCCGCTCGCTGTTGCCGCTCGTCAGCGCCACCCCGCCGGCGGCGACCGACTGGAGGAGCGACATCCTGCTCGAACATCAGATGCAGTCGCCCGGCCCCACTGCCGTGCCGGACTACAGCGGGCTGCGCACCGCGACTGAGGTCTACGTCGAGTACACGCCGACAGGTGAGGTCGAGTACTACAACTTGGCCAAAGACCCGGACGAGCTCAAGAACAAGCTGCTCGACGCAGCCACAGCCACGACATGGGCGAATCGCCTCTCAGCCGTGCGCCACTGCCGCGGCTCCGCCTGCCCCTGAGCTGACGCGATCGCCGTCTGTCGCGCGCGCCTAGTTGCCGCGGCGAGCATCGGCAACCGAAGCGGCCAGTCGCTGGATGCCCTCGTCGATCGCCGCCGGCGCCATCGCGCAGTACGGCAGCCGTAGGAAGCGCTCGCCCCCGCCGTCGGGGAAGAAGGCCATACCGTCAGCGAGATTGAGGTTGCGCTTGGCAGCCGTCGCGCGCACGTCCGCGGTCTTCACGCCGGCCGGCAGCGTCACGGAGAGGAAGAAGCCGCCGTCGGGCTTGGTCGCCACAGCGTCCGGCATGTGCTTCGCGAGCGCAGCCAGACAGGCGTCCAGCCGCGGGGCATAGAGCGCCTTGAGCTTCTCGATCTGCGGCGCCAGGCGACCGCGCCGGCACCACTCGTAGGCGATACCGTGGGCAAGGTAGTTGGGCGAGATGTACGTGTCCTCAGCCACCTTCGCGACCTTTACCAGCAGTCCTGCATCGCCGAGCATGAATCCCAGGCGCGGCCCAGGGCCGATGAGCTTGCTGAACGAGCTCATGTGCAGCGTGCGCGTGGGTGCCAGCTCGAACAGGGCCGGCTCCTCCTTGCCGCGATAGCGCAGTGGACGGTAGGGAGCATCTTCAAGGAGGATGAAGTTGTGCTTCTC
>PMCG01000384.1:0-2433 GCA_003155335.1 Acidobacteriota bacterium | reverse complement strand
CGCCTAAAGAGCGTGATCGCTCGATCGTAGCTGGGGGCCTCGGTGTAGACCACGTCGCCGGGCTTGAGCATGTGGTGGCACAGGAAGTCGACGATCTGTAGCGAGCCGTTGCCTGTGAGCACCTGATCGACATGGACGCCCTTCCACTCGGCGATCCACTCGCGCAGCGGCAGCAGCCCGAGCGACGGGCCATACTGCAGCATGACCTTGCCGTGCTGGCGCAGCGCAGCCTCGGACGCCTCGATCAACTCGTCGATCGGAAAGGACTCTGTTGCGGGGACGCCGCGGGTGAAGTTGATAGGCGCGAGCTCTGGCATGACACCCTCCTCGTGGCCCGACCGCCGCTCCTGGGGCTCGATCAGGCTGGCGGACGAAGATACACGAACCCTGCCGCAAAGGCCACCGCCCCACGCGCGGCCGCAACCGTAGTACAGTGAGCGTCGGAGGAGGCGCACGAGATCCCATGTCCACCCCTGGTAGAAACGAACCGTGCTCTTGTGGTTCTGGAAAGAAATACAAGCACTGCTGTCTGAACAAGGACGAGGCAGCGGCGCGCGCGGCACAGGCAGCCGCGGTCAAGGCCGAGGCCGAGGCGCCCCCGACTGACGCGGCGCCGGCCGAGACAGCGCCGGCCGCGGCCACGCAGGAGGCTGGCCGCAGCCAGACCGCGCGGCCGTCCAGCCGGTCGACGCAGCAGCCGTGGAAGCGCAACGAGAGACGCGGCGCGCCGAAGTACACCGTGCCGCGCCGCTCTGGAGGCAGCTAGCGCAGCCTGGACCCGCAGTCGGCTCGGCCACTCACAGGCACGGCCGCAGACTCCGACACATCCCTGAAACAGGAGCTCGCATCATGACCAAGACCTGGCGTATCGTCGTCGCGATCGCACTCATTCTGATTGGCGCAACGCTGGCAGGAGTGTTGTGGCTCGAGCACCATGGCGAGAGCGCCGTCACCTCCGTGGTCCAGCCCCTCTGCGGCCTGGAGGCCACCAGTGGCTGCGAGACCGTCAAGAAGAGCGCGTACTCGCAGGTCGGCGGCTGGCCAACGGCCGCGCTGGGCTTCTTCTACTACGGCTCACTGTCGCTCCTGCTCGCGCTCGCCTTGCTCGCCAACGACGAGCAGCGCCAGCGGGGACTCGCCCTGGCCTTGTTGCTCTGCGCCACTGGCGTCGTCGTCGACCTTGTTCTGCTGGGCATCCAGGCCTTTTCGCTCCACGCCTTCTGCTCGCTGTGCCTGTTGAGCTATCTCGGTAGCGTCGGCGGATTCGTCGCGCTGCTGCCGGCGCGGCGCGCTCTGGCGACTCTCACGCGCGCGCCTTTCGCGAACGGCGCACGGCTGCTGCTCGGCGGATGGGTAGCCGGCAGCCTGATCCTGCTGGCAGGCGTGGTGTCTGCCGAGCTGGCACTCCGGGGCCGCGAGATCCTCTCCGACCCGGCGCGCGCCGAGCAGCATTTCGTCACTAGAGCCGTGGGCAGGTTCCAGGGCGCGACGGTCTATCAGCTTGACCTCACGAACGCGCCCACGGCCGGTGCTGCCAACGCCCCGATCCGCGTCGTCGTCTTTTCCGATTTCCTCTGCCCCTGGTGCCAGCAACTCGCCGCTTGGTTCGGCCAGTACTTGCCGCCCGTGCAGGACCACCTGTCGCTGTCCTTCAAGAACTTTCCTCTGGACCAATCCTGCAATCCTCAGCTCCCGCACACGGCCCACGCGGGCTCGTGCTTCATGGCGCTCGGAGGCGTCTGCGCCACAGAGCAGGGCCGCTTCTGGCCGTATCACATGAGCGCATTCAACGCCGCTCTCGAGAAGGCCACGCGGCCCGATGCGGTCAACGCGGCCCGCCAAGCCGGGCTCGACATGCCGAGATTCGAGAGCTGCCTGGATTCGAACGTGACCGCGCAGCGCCTGGCACGCGACATCGAGGATGGGCGCGCCGTGGGCGTGACCGGGACGCCGACGGTGCTCGTCAACGGCAAGCGCCTCGATCGCGCCGGCGACCTGCCGCTGATGGTGCAGGTCGAATCGAAGCGCCTCGGACTCGACAAGGCTCAACCGCCGCGCTGAGCGCGGCGCGCATTCGAGATGGCCAAGCACGCTCCCGACGTCGCCGCTGCGCCGCTGATCGTCACCGAGCATCTGCGTCTCACCACGCGCGGCGACGACGACATCGTCGACATCACGCCCCAACTCCAGGCGCTCGTGGAGAGGCACGGCTTGCGCGAAGGTCAGATGCTGGTCTTCGTGTCGGGGTCGACAGCCGGAATCACGACAATCGAGTACGAACCAGGTCTGATCGCGGATCTACCGGCGGCCTTCGAACGCATCGCGCCACGCGGCGCGCGCTACGCGCATCATGAGCAATGGCATGACGGCAACGGCCACTCCCACGTGCGCGCCAGCCTGCTCGGGCCGTCTTTGACGGTGCCCTTCGCCGAA
>PMCG01000210.1:1934-2738 GCA_003155335.1 Acidobacteriota bacterium | reverse complement strand
TAACTCAGTGGTAGAGTGCGACCTTGCCAAGGTCGAAGTCGCGGGTTCGAATCCCGTTTCCCGCTCCAAACTCCCGGCGAATCCCCCACCCTAGATCGCGAGCTACAGCAGTCTTCGTCTTCGCGCCGCAGCCGTCAGCTCATCGCGAAAGCTGGGATGCGCCACCGCGATCAGTTCGCGTGCGCGCTCGCTGAGGCTCTTTCCGTGAAGGAAGGCGACGCCGTACTCGGTGACGACGTAGTGCACGTCGGCACGGGTCGTGACCACGCCCGAGCCCTCCAGCAACGTGTCCACGATGCGCGAGACCGATCCGTCCCGCGCCGTCGCAGGCAGAGCGATGATCGGCTTGCCGCCCCGCGAGCGCGCTGCGCCGCGGATGAAGTCGAGCTGCCCGCCGAAGCCGGAGTAGATCAGCCTCCCGAGGGAGTCCGCGCAGACCTGGCCAGTGATGTCGACGGCGATGGCCGAGTTGATCGCCACCATCTTCTCGTTCTGTGCGATCACGGACGGGTCGTTGACGTAGTCGCTCGGATGAAACTCGATCAGTGGATTGTTGTCGACAAAGACGAAGGTCTTCTTCGACCCGAGCACGAACGACGCGATCACCTTGCCGCGATGCAGCGTCTTGGCCTCGTTCGTGACCACGCCGGCTTCGAAAAGATCCACCATGCCGTCCGAGAACATCTCAGTATGGATGCCGAGATCCCGGCGATCTGTCAGCGCGGACAGCACCGCATCCGGGATCTCGCCGATGCCCATCTGCAGCGTTGCGCCGTCCTCGATCAACTCGACGATATGGCGGCC
>PMCG01000210.1:0-1808 GCA_003155335.1 Acidobacteriota bacterium | reverse complement strand
ACGTGAATCAGCGCCACGTCGACGCGCTGTCGTCCCGTGGCGATCAGACGCGGGACCTCCGAAAGATGGACCGGCACGAAGTCGGCACGGCCCTCCTGCACGGCCTCTCGTACGTTGGCGCCAGTGAACAGCGCGCGGTGGCGAAAACTGCGCTGGTACTGAGCCTGAACGTAGTCGGCACAGCCGAGCGTCAGCAGGTGGCAGACCTCGACATCGGTCAGCTCCTCGGCGCGAGCCAACATCGCGCGCACCAGCTCCTCGGGATTACAGCAGCCGGCGTGGATCCAGACGTGGTCCGCAGAGCGAACGCAGCGCATTGCGTCTTCGGCCGTGGTCACCTTGCGCCGGTACGTCTCCAGCCAGTGCATCGCTCGCGCCGCTAGGGTCGTGCATCGGGCACGAGCGTTTCCAACCGGACTCCGAACGCACGCGCCAGCGATTCCTGGACGCACCTGCCACGATGGAGATATGTCCCATTGCGCAGGTCAGGGATCTGCGCGATCGCCTCGTCGACCCCTCGCGCCGCCAGCTCCGCGACATACGGTAACAGGGCGTTCGTGAGGGCCTGGGTCGCCGAGCGCGCCGCGCACGACGGTAGGTTCGGTACGCAGAAGTGCACGATGCCGTCGACCTCGTACGTCGGATCAGGGAAGTGCGTCGGCCGCGAGGTCTCGAAGCAGCCGCCCATGTCGATGGCGAAGTCCATCACGACCGTGCGCGGCCGCATCAGCCGCAGCATCTCCCGTGTCACCAGCACCGGCGCGCGTTGCCCGCGGGTGGCAGCGGCACCCAACACGAGGTCGGCGACGGACAGGGCACGTTCGATATTCGGTCGCGTCGCGAGCAACGTGCGTACCGGACCCGGAAGGCTCTCGACGGCATCGCGCAAATGCTCCACACTCACGTCCAGCAGGGTCACTTCCGCGCCTGCGCCCAGCGCTGCTCGGGCCGCGGAACGTCCGAGCGTGCCAGCCCCGAGAATCACGATGTCAGCCGGCGGCACGCCTGGAGCGCCCCCGAGAACGACCCCCGGGCCGCCGTACTCGTTGAGCAGCAACGCACCGCCGATGGTCATGGCCAGACGCCCGGCGATCTCCGACATCGACGTCAGTACGGGTGCTCGTCCGTGCGGATCGGTGATCCCCTCAAACGCGATGGCCGTCACCTCGCGCGCCTGGAGCGCCTTGAAGTCCTCGGGCCGTGAGGTCGGCATCGCCCAGAACGCGAAAACCGCCTGGGCGGGCCGCAGCAGCTCGTACTCGCGCGGCTCCGGCGCCAGAATGGCGGTCACCAGCTCGGAGCGCGCAAAGACCTCGATGCGGCTGTAGACGATCCGCGCGCCAACCGCCTCATACGCGGCATCGGGATGGCCAGCCTCGACACCCGCGCCCGTCTCCACCCACACCTGATGACCGTGCTGGACAAGGGCCTGCGCTCCCCACGGCGCCAGCGCGACCCGATGTTCGCGCGGTCCATGCTCGCGAGCGACCCCGATGTTCATGCCACTGACCTCGCGGTCTCGACAGGCTGGGCGCGGAGTTTCCCTACGGCCGCCGCAACTCCTCCACCGCGGCCGCGCCTCGCGCAAAGGCCTCTTCGTTTATCGGAACCAGGGCGCACTTCGCTTTGAGCGCCTGGCGAATCGCCGTCAGGAACGTCTCGCGCGGAAACAGCTGCGTCGCTGCCTGCAAAGCGCCGAGGGCGACGATATTCTTGACCATCGCCTTGCCCAAACCGACCGCGATCTCAGAGCACGGCACACCCACCACGCGCACCTCCGCAGGGATGTCCGCCGGTAGCTCCGGCAC
>PMCG01000241.1 GCA_003155335.1 Acidobacteriota bacterium | reverse complement strand
CACGGCGGCGTCGATGCGCGTCATGCCCTGGAAGGCGGCCTCCACCGAACGGTCGCCCTGGCGCACGTGCTCGAGCACCTGCCGGGCCTTCTCGACCGACGCATCCGCGCTGCGAGAGACCTGCGTCATCGAGGCGGCCATCTCCTCGACTGCCGACGAGGTCGACTCCAGCTGCTCGTTCCCGTACTGCGCGCCCTTGGCGATCTCCGTCGCGGCGGAGAGGATCTCCGACGACGACGACGAGACGGAGAGCGCCGTGCCGCGCACCTCGGTCAGGATCGATGAGAAGGCCTTCAGCATCTCGTTCACCAGGCGCGCCACCTGGCCCACCGTCTCGTCGCTCTCTGCCGCGCGGCGCGTCAGGTCGCCTCGCGCGGCGCTGCTCACGATCTCGCGGAAGGCCGCGAGCTCAGCGGCGAGCTTCTCCTCCGCCCGCGTCCGGTCGGTGACGTCTTTCGAAACACCCACCAGGCCCGTCACTCGGCCAGAGGGGTCCCTGAGCGGAACCTTCGTCGCTAGATACCAGCGCCCGCTGCGCGGGTCCTGCTCCACTCGCCCCGTCAGCGGCCGGCCGCCCGCCATCAGCGCGCGCTCGTCTTCACGCGTGTGACTCGCGAACGCCTGTGAGTGGAAATCAAAGTCGCTCTTGCCCTCCGCCTGCTCCGGGCTCGAAAGCCCAAAGGCCGTCGCGTGCGCCTTGTTGATCCGCACAAAGCGGCTCTCCAGATCCTTGAAATAGATGAGGTCCGGGATATTGTCCATGAGCGCCCGCAGCAAGTCGCGCTCCCAGCCAGCCTCCTCCTCTGCTCGACGCCGCTCGGTGTTCTCGCGCGCGATCGCTTCTTGCTTCGCGAGCATCTCGACGTTGCTCTCGGCCAGCTTCTCGACGTACTGTCGGGCCTCCTCTTCTGCGCGACGACGCTGCTCGTTCTCGCTTACGAGCTTCGTCTCGGTCAGCTTGTGCTCGCCGATCTCGTGCGTGAGGTCTGCCGTGCGCTCGTCCACTCGCCGCGTTAAGTCCAATTGCAGCGCGTGCAGGCTCGCCACCCGCCAGCGGTAGACGAGGTACGCGGCGTACAGCAGAAGTGCCGCGAGCAAGACGTCGAAGATCCACGTCTGCCAGAAGTGCGCGGCTAGCGTGAAGCGCAACGGTGCGCTCTCCTCGCTCCATACGCCGTCGTTGTTGCAGCCCTTGACCCGGAATGCGTACGTCCCCGGGGTGAGATTCATGTAGTGCGCCACACGCTGCGTACCGGCGTCCACCCAGCCAGAGTCGGAGCCCTCGAGCTTGTACTGGAACTTGACGCGCTGGGGCACGACCAGGCTGAGACCGTTGTAGTGGATGTCCACGCGCTTGCTCCCAGCTCGGGCCACAGCGCCGCCATCCAGTCCCAGCTCCTTGTCGTCCGCTACCAAAGACTCGATCACCACAGGCGGCGCCTGCGCGTTGTGCTGGAGGCGTGCCGGGTCGATCACCACGACGCCCTCGCCGGTGGTGAACCACAATCGCCCGTCGCGCGCGACGCAACCCGCAGGCTCGAACGTGCCGATGGCGGCCGTGGTGCGCATCCCCTCGGCTACGCCAAACGTCTCCGCGCTGACGCTCTTGGCCTTGCCTGCCGCGACCGCCTCGAAGTCCGCGCGCTTGACCCGGAAGATCCCACGCGCGCTGCTCATCCAGATGCCACCCTGCCGGTCGCTGAGGACGGAGCAGATGTCGCGGTACGGCAAGCCCTCGGTGTCCGTGATGAGCGTCACGGACTCGCCTGCCACGCGCACGACCCCGGTGTGCGTGGCCACCCAGAGGGTCCCCTGCTCATCCTCGGAGATCGAACGCGCGTTGTAGGACTTGCTCTGCCACACCTGGCGCAGCTGAGCGTTCTTCACTGCGAACAGACCCTTGCCCGTCCCCAGCCAGAACGTGCCGTCACGCGCAAGGTACGGCATCCAGATGTAGCCCCCCAGCGGAGCGGGGTCGAGAGGCGAACCGTTCGGCAGCCGGTAGGGCTCCTGCTTGCCATCGATTAGACGGTAGAGGTCACCTCCGCTGAGGGCGAACACGAGGCTCTGCGCATCGCGGCCGATCGATGTGACCTGCCCCTTGACATGGTAGAGCCGGCCCTGACCATCGCGGCGGTACACCAGCGCGTCCCGCTGCCCGCTCCAGACGCCGCCGTCCGGGTCCGCGAACAGCGCGCCGTCGAAGTGGGACCCTGGCACCGATGTGGCAGAAGAGGCGCGGATGTGGCCATCCTTGAACTGCGCCAGTCCGCCGAAACCAAAGGACATGTAGACGCTTCCATCCCCGCTGGCCGCAATCGACACCGCCTCGCCCGCGCTCAGCCCCTCGCTCGCGCCGATCGGCACGACGCTGGCGTTGCGCAATCGGTTGAGCCCGCCGGCCGTGCCGATCCAAAGGCTGCCTTCACGGTCCTCACTGATCGTGGTCACTCGATTGTTGGTGAGGCCAAAAGCCTTGTTGAGATACTCGAAGCGGTCGCCGCGTCGTCGATTGAGCCCTCCAGCCGCGGTGCCGACCCACAGCACTCCATCCCGGTCCTGGTAGATCGCCGTGATCTCGTTGTCGGACAGCCCGTCACGGGTGGTGAAGTGCGCCACGACCTTGTCACCGCGCAGGAGCGTTAGGCCCCGCTGCGATCCCGCCCAAAGGTCCCCGCTGCGGTCGAGATACAGCGCCGTGACCCACTGGTCCATCAGGCCGTCGCTTGTTGAGTAGAAGCGGCGGTCATTGCCTGCAATGCGCCAGAGACCCTCATAGCCGCCGACCCACATCGTGCCTCGCGAGTCGATGGCGAACGCGAGCGGCTTGTGGCCGAGATCCACCCGCGTCAGGTTGTCGCCAGCAACGTGAAAGATCCCCTCCCAGTGGCGCGCGTACCACACGGTGCCGTCGGGCGCCTCGTGCAGGCCATAGAGGGTTCGGGCCTCGCCGCCATCGAAAGACTTCCGTTCGCCACCCCTGAGGCGCGCCAGGCCGAAGATCGTCCCCACCCACAGCGTGCCGTCGCGGCCGGCCATGAGTGACGAGACGTGATCGACGCGCCGCTCGAAGAGCAGGTCGAGCTCGTTCGTGCGCACGAAGCTCACGCCGTCGAAACGCACCAGGCCTTCGCTGTCGGTCCCCAGCCAGAGGTAGCCGTTCGGCGTCTGCACGATGCTCTTGATCGTGCCGGACGGCGCGCCCTCGTGAGCGGTCCACGACTCACGGACGTATTGCGTGATCGCGCGCTCGGGATCCAGGGCCTCGGCAACGCTGCCAAGCGCCCAGGAGCCGATCGCAGCAATCGCAATCACGGTTCCCGTCGAGCGTCGCGCCTTCATCTCAAGGACCTCCGCACGCGAACCATGTCGAAACGTCAGCCCCATGATCTCAAGCGGCAGCTACTGCCATGTTCCACGATTCTGAACAGCGCTGCAAGGGCAGCAGCCCATGCCGACACGTGCCCTGATCCCCGGATCGCGTTCGATGAGATCTTCACCTTGGAGGCCAGCCCCGCCGGTCCAAACTCAGGATGACCCGCGAGCAGACACACACCCACCCGTGGGGAGGGGGCGATCGAGGGCGCGCTCAGAGGGATGCGGCGACGCGACGCAGATGGTAGCCCTGGATGATCAGCTCGATTGTCTTGGGAAACTGACGCGGGTGGCGCAACAGGGTGGACCAGAAGAGCCGCCAGTACGCCACGCGTCCCCTCTGGCGCACGCCCAGGAGCCACAGTGAGCGTGCCAGCGCCATGAGGTCGTGGCGCGAGACAGTGGACGCTCCGCGCCTCGGGCGGTGGTGTGCGAGGAAGACGCGGATCCGCCGGTAGTAGACCGTCGGGTCGTAGAGACGCTGCATCAGGTCGCGATAGCCGGCGAGCAGGAACTCGCGGTCGAGCTTGGGCGTGAAGTTCAGCGTCGCACCGGTGTTGTCGCCGTTGCTCTCCGATTCGATGCGTCCCTCGCCCAGCAGGCGCTTGTACAGGCGCGTCTGGGGCAGCGCGGTCAGAAGGCCCACCATGGCNNGTGGCCACGCCGGAGCGCTGGA
The DNA here is from genome assembly GCA_003155335.1 of Acidobacteriota bacterium. Taxonomy (GTDB): domain Bacteria; phylum Acidobacteriota; class Vicinamibacteria; order Fen-336; family Fen-336; genus FEN-336. The sequence continues at coordinate 2,981 of PMCG01000241.1, read as the reverse complement.
TGAACTCAAACTGGCGCTTGAAGATGTCGAGCGGGTCGCTGTCGAACCCCACGATGAAACCGCCCATGACTTCGATGCCCGCGCGCTGAATCGTGCGCACGGCCGTCAGCAGATCGCCACGCGTGTTCTGGAGCTTGTGGCACTCCGCGAGGCTCTCGATCGCCGGCGTTTCTATGCCGAGGAAGACCTTGCGGAANNACCATCAGCTCGAGCAACTCCGGGTCCTGCGCGAGGTTGACGGAGGCTTCTGTCAGGAAGCTGATGTGCGTGCGCGTGCGCTTGCGCCAGCGCACCAGCTCGCCGAGCAGCGCCTTGGTCTTCTTCCTGTCGCCGATGAAGTTGTCGTCGACGACGAAGATGCTCTCGCGCCAACCATGCGCGCGTAGCTCCTCGATCTCGGCGACCAACTGGTCCGGGGACTTGGTGCGCGGCACACGGCCGTTCATCGCCACGATGTCGCAGAACTCACAGTCGTAGGGGCAGCCCCGGGAGAACTGCACGGCCATGGACTGGTAGTGCCGCTGGTCGATCAGATCCCAGCGCGGCGCTGGCACGCGTGTGATGTCGGGTCGTCCGGTTGCCTCATAGCGTGGGCGCACCGCGCCGGCGCGCATGTCGGCGACGAGCTGCTCCATCACGTCCTCGGCCTCGCCGAGCACGAAGTGCTGGATGCTCGGAAAGGCGGCGTGAATCGTGGTGAAGAGCGGACCGCCTGCGATGACCGGCTTGCCCACCCGAGCGCAGCGGGCAGCGACCTCTTCCACGGAGGCGCGCTGGATGAGCATGGCGCTCAGCATCACGAAGTCGGCCCAAGCCAGCGTCTCGTCGCTGAGACGCTCCACGTTCATGTCCACCATGCGCAGCTCCCAGTCGCGTGGCAGCATGGCAGCGATCGTGAGCAGGCCCAGCGGCGGAAAGGCGGCCTTCTTGGAGACCAGACGCAGGGCGTACCGGAAGCTCCAGAAGGTGTCCGGCGTCTCCGGGTAGACGAGCAGTATCCTTATCTCACACCCCCTGTGAAGCAGCCCGGTCGGAGTCGAGCAGGATGGTCTCAGGGCGGGTCTCTTGGGCAGGCTGGTTCGTCGGCAACTGCGTCACTCCTGTCGACGCGGCGAGCCTCCCGGGGCTCACCGCCTTGCCTGCGACACCCTCACCTCACGCGCCCGGTGGTCCTATATGTACGGCAGGCGGGAATGCTGGCACCTCTACACTTTTATCCTATGACGGAGCGCCGCGGCCGTCCAATTGATAAAGCAGCACCGATCCATAGCTCCGGCCGATGCCCGGCGAGAGTGCTAGTGCCGCCTTTGCTACTCCTGGTCGCTTTCACGGAGCGGCTTCCTGAGCCACTGCCAATGGCTCACGATGGCCGTTTCTTCGGCGTCGAGCTCGGCATGGTACGCGTGCCAGTGCGGGCGCGGCACAGTGACGACGCCGGGGCGAAGGCCGTGCTCCTCAAGGCGGGCGATGTACTCGTCAATCGGACCGTACGCATAGAGCATGTCGTGCCGGTCGTACACGATAGTGCCGGCGTCTGGACTCGCGACCCACAGATGGTGGCGGCCATCCGACTCGAAGAAGCGCTTGTGCTGCGAAAGGAATGCCTCGACCTGGTCGCGCGTGAGGTTGGGGCTCTCGTATCGACCCGGCTCATGATCGGCTGACCGAGGCACCACGAGCACATACAGAAGCTTGAGCGGCACAGGGAGGCATTCGGAGAGGCAACGCAGTAACTCGACATGCCCCTGCGACGGTCCGATCAACAGCCGCTTCCGGCCGCCTCGCGTCTGCACCGCATAGACGTGCCCATAGCGGTAGGGCGCGCGCGCCGCGTCAAGAACGCCGAACTTGACGGCGGGTTCAACCTTCGATTCCATCAGTTGGTCGTTCGTGTCCCTGCGAGCCCTATTCCAGGCGCGCGTAGCGAAGTAGGACGTTGCCCGACTGGAACTTCTTGGCCTGCAGGAGATTGAGCCTGAAGGTGCCCGACACACCGCTCAGCAATGGCCGGCCGCTTCCCAGGAGAATCGGGCTGACGACGAAGACATATTCGTCGATCAAACCATGCTGGGTGAGCTGCGACACGATCGAGCCGCTGCCGAAGACGATCATGTCTTTGCCGGGTTGCCTCTTCATCGCCTCGATCTCGGCCGGGTCGAGCTCGTGGATCAGGCGAGAGTTCTTCCACGTAACGTCCTTCCGGGTTCTGGAGAAGACCAACTTGGCCGTCTCGCTCAACCAGACCGCCTGGGCGCGGATCGCCTGCGACCGTCGGCCACTGCCGTGGGGGTCGGGCGCGGCTGGGGAGTCGTCGACGGCGTGCGGCCAGAATCCCTCGAAGAGCTCGTACGTCCGTCGCCCGAACAGGACCGTGTCGATATCGGGGTTGCTCTTCGTGGCCGTCCTGTATACCTCGTCGTCCTGAACGACCCACTCCAAGCCGCCGTCGGGTCCTGCAAAGTACCCGTTCGTTGCCACGTTGTCGAACGTCACGATCCGCCGCATGGTCTTCACATTGTCCCTCTTTTCCTGTTCCCGATGCACGCGCGCCTGTCGAAACGCTTTGGGGCGCGGAGTCACTATCCTGCATCAAGCCGCTCGGTCACCGGCCGACTCGTTCGGCCCGGCGAGCGAGGTGGAGAGCGCCAGAAGTTCGCGCGCGGACTTGCTGGGCGAGGGAGGGACGACTGTGGCGCAACTAGTCAATGACGGCCGCGTTCTCGGCGCGTCGAATGTGTGGGGCTCCCGGACCACTGTCAAGCCCTACGAGGAGGCGCTGGCCGAGGCCCGCCGCGGCCTGGTGAACGCCGAGGCCTATGAGCTGAGTGACTGGAGCTGGGGCTACAAGGAGCTGGTGGACAACATGGGGCAGGCGGAGATGAGCGTGGTGTACGAGTTCGCCTTTGTGCCGCTCAAGACCCTAGAACGGAAGGACCACCCGCCACAGATGGTGGAAGTGCCGGGCAAGGACGGACCGTAGA
>PMCG01000145.1:1909-9429 GCA_003155335.1 Acidobacteriota bacterium | reverse complement strand
GCGTCCTGTGCGGCCCGATCGAGCCGTCTGGGCCAGAGCGTCTCGCCGTCGCGCAGACGTGTCACCCGACGCAGTCGACCCGGCGTGAGAAGGCGGTCGCCTTCCACGGCGATGGAGCCGAAGCGCGGAGCCGGGACTGGTCGGAAGACGACCTCCACGCCGGCAGCTGCGCTCCTACGTTCGACGGCCACATCGGTGAACTCGCCCGTGGCGAAGAGGTACCGCACGGAACGCCGCACCTCCTCGGCATCCAGTGGCGCTCCGACACGCACAGTCACATAACGCCTGAGCCGCTCTGCATCGCGCTCGGCGGCGGTCTCGATGCGCACTGCCGTCACCAACTCGCCCGCCGGCACGGTCGGTGCCAGCAACTGCAGGAGCAACAACAGTGGCGCGCTCGTCATTGCGAGTGGCGGAGCAGCACGTCGAATCCGAGTTCGCCCCCCTCGCCCGAGACCTGGTCACGGGTGAGAAGCAGGGATATGCGGTCCGAGAGCGTGAGCTCGAGCGACAGCAGGCGCTCCTCCTGCCCGCCCAAGTCCTGGGCGTAGAGCACCGAGAGGTCTGGTGTGATGCGCTTGCCAATGGTGAGACGCGCTGCTGTGCTGAGCGCGCCTTCTGCCAGCGCCGGGGTGATCGTGCGCGGATCGATGGAGAAGCGGTTGAGGCCCAGCAGGCGCTGCGCTCCGCGCTCGAGTCCGAACTCCTCCGAGAGACGTCCGGCCGCGAGAGTGGCCGCGCCGGTCGCAGCGAGATAGGTCTGATCGCGCTGCGCCTGGGCGAAGCTGGTCACGGCGCTCTCGTCCGCGCCGGCGAGGAGATTCAGGATCTGCAGCGGCGAGAGCGGCGGGTCCGAGGTGAGGGTCGGGTTGACGCGCTCCAGCGTGCCGACCGCAGACAGCACCACGCGGTAGCCGCGTACGCCGGTCTCAGCTTCGATGTCGAAGAAGGGATCGATGCGACGCGGGTCGGAGAAGTCGATCGTTCCGCGCCGCAGCACGTACGTGTTGCCGTGGAAGTAGACCCGGCCGCGCTCGATGTCGGCGCGGCCCAGGACGATCGGGTTGTCGAGAGTGCCTACCAGTGAGAGCTCGGCGCGCGCGTCCAGCGCTGCCAGGTTGTTGTCCACGCGCAGCGTTCCGGGCGCGTGCAAGCGAACGTCGTAACTCACCGACTGCCCAACGGTGTCTTCGCGCGCCGTCGTGGGCGACGCGACCGACAGCAACTCGGCGCTGACGTCGTAGCGGCGTGTCCACAAGGCCTCGCGCAGGAGGATATCGCCCGTCACCCACTGGCGGTCGGCATCTCCGGCGACGCGCAGGTCCGCGTCGAACAACGATCGCAGGCCTTCGGGATACCGCAGGCCGATGCCACGGCCGGTCGTCCGCACCTCGAACGAAGCGAGTCGCGCCGCAGCGAAGGCCGCGTCGCCTTCGGCTTCCAGCGTGCCGCCGCCGAGAGTGGCGCGCAGGCCTTCGAGCCGCGCGCCTCTCTCCGTGAACAAGACCGCCCCCTCGACGTCCTCCAGCCCGTGAGGGAAGCCGCGCAACCGCAGACCCGCGCCGGTGATGTCGAGACGGCCCTCGATCTGTGGTTCATGCCGGCTCCCAGCCAGGGCGAGCTGCAGGTGGGCGGCTCCACGCCCTCTCACTCGCTCGGTCCAGACGGACAACGCGCGCAGGTCGGCATCTCCGCGCAGGCTGAGCGCCAGCGGTCCTTGGCCGATCAGATCAGCGCTACCCGAGATGGTGAGGTTCGTCCCCTCCCCTGCGAGATGCGCCTCACCGATGCGTAGACGGCCGTCGCGCACGGAGAAGACCACCGGGTCAGGGTTGCGCAGAGAGTAGTCGGGCAGGAGAAGTCTGAGGTCCGCAAGATCGACATCGACGACCGCGTCCCGCGCTCGCGTCAGCTGTCCAGCGAAGTTCAACGTCCCAGTCGTGACCAGGCCCGCTTCGGCTGGGAAACGGGGGAAGAGCACCCGCACGATCGGATCCAGCGCGCTCTCGCGCAGTGTCAGGCGCAGGTTGGCAGGGAAGGGAGATAGTGCGCCGGTGCGGCCGTCGAGCCTGGCGTCAAGGTGTTCCGAGCGACAGGTGACCGCGAGGCCAAGCGTGGATTGTCCGGCTCCGTCGGCCGCCAGCGTGGCGGGCCCAAGCTCCACGCCCCCCCAACTGAGCCCAGGTGAGGAGAATCTCGCCTGGAGCCAGGGATGTGCCATCGTTCCCTGAAACGTCGCGTCGCCTGAGATCTTGCCGGACCAACTCGGCCAGGGAGAGGGCGCCGGCAGCACGTCCCGCAGATCGACATTGCGGACAGAAGCTGCGGCGTCAAACATCCCTTCGTCCGTGAGTGTCCCTCGCAAGAGCAGCTCGCCCTCGCCAATGCGCGCGCGAGCAGAGGAAATCTCCCGGGCACGCCCTCGGAGCAACAGGTCGACCTTCAGATCCTCGAAGGGCACGCCGTAGACGTCGCCGCGATCGAGTGTGGCGTGGACCTCGCCGTTTGGGGCACTGCGACGGCCGTGAACGTTCGCCGCGGCCGTCATGGGACCGTGCACGGCAACGTCCCACTGCAACGCCGTGGCGATGTCCTCGGCGGGCCACTGCTTCGAGCGTAGCGTCAGGTCGACGCGATCACGTTCCGCAAAGTCGCCGGTCTCGAGCCAGCCGTCGAGCCATAACTCGCGGCCCTCCTGACGCAACACGAGCGAGTGACAGCGGACCTCGTCAGGGCTGGCGCTGCCAGCCCAGTCGGCCCGCCCCCATCGGACGCCCATGAAACCGAAATCGCGCCCCGAGAACGTGCCGTCATACAGCGGCACGGAGAGCGTCCCGCGGCAAAGGCCCTTGAAGGCCCCGCGGCCCGAGAATCCGAAGGCGCGGGCCTCGCCATTGCCAAGGGCCTGACGCAGCCGCATGCCCATGTCGTCGGTCCAGGCAAGGTCGCTGCTGTCGCCCTCGACGGCGAGGTCGATGCGGTTGTGCGGGTCGATCGCGCCACTCAGACGCAGCGTCGTGGTTGGACTCTCGATCACCGCCTGCCGTATTTCCTGGTGACCGTCCTTCGCCTGCCACTCGAATCTGCCGTGCGCGGGCGGGCGGCCATCGCTGCGATCTGTCAGATCGAACGCGACGTGACCGGAAAGGGCACGCGTCCTCCCGCGCGGCCAGGCCAGGTCGGCGGTGCCGGTGGCAGACGAGGCCAGCCCAATCGGACCCAGGTGGAAGATGGCGCGGACGGCGCGCTCCGCGTCGACGCCTTTGTACGTCGCGCGCAAACGCGTTGGTTCGGGCGCCGAGGGGTATGCGAAGTCGATGTCCGCCTCCCCGTCGAGCGTCCGCACGGAGAGCCCGTGGAGCGTGACACCGTGCGGGTCCCAACGCAGCTCGCCCGAGTACTCCGGCACAGCAACACGGTTGAACATCCCGTTCGTCCCAGACAGTCTGCCGTTCAGAGCGAGTCGGGCCCCGGCAATCGCGAGGCGTCCTTCGTACCTGCCGTCCCCGCGGATCCCCAAACCGGTGCGCCACAGCGACGTGTCGAGCTCCTCCAGGTCGACGGGCCCGCTCAAGGCGAACTCACCGATGGGGCCAGCGAGGAGTTGCAGGGATCCGCTGACAGCCAGATTCGATCGCCGCGTTCTTACGGTTCCTTGGCGCACAGCCAGCATCGCGTTACTCAGGCTGAGATCGAGCGCTGCCGCGATGGGGAGCGCCGGGCCGTTGCCTTCGGCCACCGTCCCCTGGCTGAACGAGATTGTGCCTGCCAGAGCGCCATCACTGCCCCGCCGGAGCTGTCCCTCGACGTCGGAGAGGCTCAGCGCCAGAGGAACGCGTTGGTGGTTGAGCACGAGTTGACCCGAGTGGATTGTGAGGCGTCGAATACTCACCACCGAGGAACCAAGGCCTCCTGCCTGGCCATGCGGGATATCGTCGCCTCCACCTGGAAAGGCGTTGATGCGCAGCGTTGGGCTCTGCAAGTCCAGTCGCGAGAGGGCTCGCCCTCGTGTCCAGAGAGAACCCAGGCTTGCGCGGATGAGCACCCGCGGGCTCTCAAAGAATGGGGGCGCCGACGCGGTCGTGCCGTCGATGCGCAGGTCGCGAATGTCGAGCTCGAGTGGCACCCAGCGGACTCGCACCGCCTCGACGTGAACCCTTCGGCCAACTGACCCACTCAAGGCCGCCTGAAACGCCTGGCGTGCCCAGAGCGGCAGGCTCAGCGGCACTGCAAGCACGACGCCCAGCACGGCCGCGCACGCCACCAGCAAGCTGCGGCGGCGCCTCCGAGTCCGGCGGGCCTCGGGCGAGGTCGTCCGCGATGGGGTCTCGACACTCCCCGGCGGCTGGGGGGCGTCGTTCTGAGGCGGTGCGACGTGTGGCGTTGGCTCGAGCACTCGACTCTCCGACAGCCCGCCTATCCCCGCGGCAGAGCGCATCGGCAGGCGCGCGGCGGAAGAGGGAAGAGCGTCTGCACGCTACCGCGCCCTCGGTCGCACAGTCCCGAAGGACGCCGGGGCGCTTTCGTTCCCCGCGTCGTCGACGCTGGTGAGGGTGTAGCGGAGCACCACGCTCGTCGGAACGCCCTCGTCAAGGTAGGAGCAGTGTGCGGCCTCGACATCCGCGCGGCGTTCAGAGCGACCCTCGCCGACGGCGCGATAGACGCGATGTGCGACCACTCGAGGCTCGGCCCCGCACGACCATGAGAGTTCGACGTTGGCACCGCTTGGGACGACAACGAGACCGTGCGGCGCAGGCAGCGGGGCAGGTGGCCGCTTGGGGAGGCAGCGTTCCGCGGAGTCGCCGCTCTCGACCGCCGGGTCGCTCGCCGCCACGGTGCGCGCCACGTAGCAAACAGCGGCGTCGGCGTCCGTGCTCGTGTCGTCGATCGCCGACTCCTGCGTCGGCTCTGCATTCACCGGTACGCCGTACGCACCGTCCTCCAAGCGACGGTAGACCCAGTAGCGCTTCGAGCCAGGGGAGTCGTCCTGATCCGGCCTCCAGTTGATGTGGACACTGGACGCTAGGCGCTCCACGACCAGATCGGTCACGGATAGGGGCGGCGTTTGCACGTGCAGCACGATGAGCGGGGTGAGAGCCGAGAACTTGTTCTTGATCCGCGCGCGCGCGACCACACGCAGCGCAGTCCCGGGGCCAGGAAGAGGTCGGACGATCTCACTGAGCGCTTCGCCGGGCGCCAGGCGGTGGACGCGTGGAGTCGTCGTCTTGACGGGGTCCCCCTCGCTGGCCGTCACAAAGAGCTCGACGTCCAGCACACTGAGTCTGACGCCATCGACAGAGACGCGCGGGGCGCGGCAGCTGACCTCGATCTTATCGCCATGCTGCGCTACTCGCAGGTCAGAGGGTGCCTGGGGTGTCAACCGGACCGGCGGGCGCGGCGGCCCGACCTGTCCGCAGGCCACAGCGAGCAGGAGCAGGCTCAAGCCGGACACCGCGGCGGCGGCGCTGCGGCCGCCTGACCGCAGGCCTGCGCGATTGGACAAGAAGCAAGAGAGCTGGTCTGTGGTCATAGGATGAACCGGCTGAGGTCCTGGTCTCGAACCAAGGATGCCAGGCGCTGTTGGACTGTGTCCGCGTCGATGCGGACATGGCTGCCGGAACGCTCCGGTGCGTGGAACGACACGTCCTCCAGTACGGTCTCGAGGACGGTCGCGAGCCGCCGGGCTCCGATGTTCTCCGTGGCCTCGTTGACTTGCATNNGCGTTTCGCGGCTCGGTCAGTATGCGCGTCAGGTCCGCAAGCCCGAGCGGATCGAGCTCCACTCGGATCGGGAACCGGCCCTGCATCTCAGGAATCAGGTCGCTCGGGCGGGAGACGTGGAAGGCGCCAGCGCCTATGAAGAGGATGTGGTCGGTTCTGACGAATCCGTGCTTGGTCGAAACCGTTGTGCCTTCGAGAAGCGGCAGCAGATCGCGTTGGACACCTTCGCGAGAGACCTCAGGGCCATGCCCTGCTTCGCGCCCGGCGATCTTGTCGATCTCGTCGATGAAGACGATCCCGCTCGTCTCGACCCGCTCGACGGCCAGCCGGGCGGCTTGCTCGGAATCGATCAGCCGCTCCTCTTCCTCCTGCAGCAGCGCATGACGCGCCTCGGGTAGGGGCAACAGACGTTTCTTCTTGCCTCCAAAGAGGCCCGGAAGCAGATCCCGAAAGTTGACGTCCATTTCCTCTACGCCTTGCGACGTGAGCACCTGGAGGCTCGGCATTCCGCGTTCGTGCACGTCGATCTCCACGCTGCGGTGGTCGAGCTGCCCTGCACGCAGCTGGCCGCGCAAACGCTCACGTGTGCTGGCGCGCTGCTCCTGCTGCCGCCCGGTCGCTTCGTCGCCCGGGGTATTCGCGTCCACGGGCACTGCTGCCCGCGCGGGAGGGAGCAGGAGGTCGAGGAGACGCTCCTCGACGGCAGCCTCGGCCTGAGCACGGACCTCGGAGCGCTTCTCGCCGCGCACCATGTCGACAGCCACGTGCGTGAGATCGCGGATGATCGAGTCCACGTCGCGTCCCACATAGCCGACCTCGGTGAACTTCGACGCNNAGGATGTTCTTCGGCGTGATCTCCGCAGCCACGTCCGCAGGCAGTCTCTGGCGCCGGATCCGATTGCGGAGAGCGATGGCAACAGCCCGCTTGGCCGCTGCCTGGCCGATGACATGTCGGTCAAGCTCTTCCACGATCTCGCGCGGCGTCAGCGCGTCCATGCCGCGGAGCGCCTCGGAGCGAGCGGGCAGAAGAATCGGCATCTCAGATGGTCTCGACGACAATCGCGTCATTTGTGTAGATGCAGATCCCGGCAGTGATGCGCAGGGCCTCGGTCGCCAGCTGCGGCGCGTCCAGGCTCGTGTGCTGCGCGAGCGCCCGGGCCGCCGCCAGTGCGACGGGGCCGCCGCTTCCGACCGCGACGAGGCCGTCGTCCGGCGCGATCACGTCGCCTGCGCCTGAGAGGAGGAACGACGCCTCACGGTCCATCACGACAAGAAAGGCGTCCAGGCGGCGAAGAACGCGGTCCGTGCGCCAGTCACGTGAGAGCTCCACGGCCGCGCGCTCGAGGTGGCCGCGGTGCTCTTCCAGCTTGGTCTCGAATTTCGTGAAGAGCGTGATGGCGTCTGCCGTGGATCCGGCAAAACCCGCGAGCACTTGGCCGCCGTGTAGTCGGCGAATCTTGCGGGCAGTGTGTTTGATGATGGTGGAGCCAAGAGTGACCTGGCCGTCGCCAGCCAGGGCCGCTTGCCCCCTGATTCGCACCCCGAGAATGGTGGTTCCTCGCATTGCCTGTGGTTGCACGACGGCTCCGTTCTGCGGTCCGCTGACCGACGGATCTAGTGTAGGTCGCGCGTCCGAACCGGTCAACGAACGCCTCAGTCGTCGATCAGCATGGCGTCGCCATAGCTGTAGAAGTTGTAGCCGCAGCGTGCGGCCTCGCCGTAGGCCGCGAGGATGCTTGTCGTCCCACCGAGCGCGCACGCCAAGAGCAGCAACGAGGAGCGCGGCAGGTGGAAGTTCGT